>JAHELE010000155.1 GCA_024644345.1 Actinomycetes bacterium
CGCTACGTCGAGACAGGGTCCTACGAGGTCGACGAGGCGCTCGACTCGAGCGAGGCCGAGGCAGTGGCCGCCGAGCTCGAAAGGCTCGCTCAATCGGCCCCGGTCACCGAGGTCCCCGTGGTGGAGGACGAGGCGCCAGGCGCCGCTGCCGCCTCGTCGGCGCACAGCTCGACTGAGCTGCTCGAAGCGCTGCAGGGAACCGCGTCCGACGCCCCGATGTGCTTCACGTGCGGCACCAAGATGCGTCCCGCCGGCTCGTGCTTCGTCTGTGAAGGATGCGGAGCCACGAGCGGCTGCAGCTGAGGGGTGGGTGAACCCGCCACGCCGAGCCTTGATCTGTCTCGCCGATGGGGCATATCGGCACTATTTTGACGACATGCCTTCGTCTACGAGACGCCTTCCCGCGTCCACTCTGCGTGTCCTTGTCGTCAGTGCGTTGATTGCTGGTTCGACTGCCCTGGGAGCTGGCGCGGCCAGCGCCACCCTGCCCACCGACCCCAATCCGACGCTGGACCAGTCGTGCGGCCTCGACCTCACGCTGGTGCTCGACGCCTCAGGGTCCATCCAGTCGTCGCATGCTGTGGACAGCGTTCGCTCGGCGGCCTCGACCCTGCTGGACTCGTTGGGCAACACCAACTCGACCGCGCGGGTGACGCAGTTCGCCTCGCTCTCTGAGGAGTTGGCTCCACGTGGGCAAGTCGATACCACATCGCTTGCCCAGAACGGTGCGTTGGGCAAGGCCGTGGCCAAGTACTACAACCCGATTCCGCGTCGCCCCGGAAACGTGAACATCCACAGCTACAACTCAGGTAACTACCAGAGCAGCGGCAGCTATCGACTGGCGAACGGTTCCAACCAGTACACCAACTGGGACCAGGGCCTCGATCAGGCCGGTACCGATGCTGGCGAGCTCGTCGTCTTTGTCACCGACGGTGATCCGACCGGGTTTGACTTGAACAAGCCGAGCGATCCATTCGATGCCGGTCCACCGCCGGACGTGGCAGTGAACACCAACAAGGGCAGTGCAAACGATCCGACTATCGATCGTGCCGTCGAGGAGGCCAACCAGATCAAGGCTTCCGGCGGTCGGGTGCTCGCCATCGGTGTGGGATCGGCGCTGACTAGCAACTCGAGCATCAACCGACTGAAGCAAATCTCCGGGCCGCAGGTCGTTCGCGACGCCGATCTGGGTTCGATCGACAGCCTCAACGACATCGACGTCGCCCTGGTCAGGAACTTCGACGACCTTTCGGCGTTCATGCGCGGCCTTGTTCTGGAACTGTGCTCGCCGTCCCTGACGATCCGCAAGCTGGCGCAGACGCGGTCAGACCCCACTTTCACGCCCCGGCAGGCTTGGCCGATGACGGTGACCCCCTCCGTTCCTGGGGGCTCGGGGTTCTCATGGATCCTGCCGGACACCAGCGCCGCCGCCTCAAAGACACAGGACACTGACGCGAACGGGTACGCGCAGTTCCAATGGGAACCGAGTCCCCCCGAAGAGGACTCTGTCGCACGTGTCGTTGAGGGGACCAAGCCCAACTTTGTGTCGGGGCGACCAGGGGCGAACAACGACTACCGGTGTGAGGCGCGCAACGAGGCAGGTGATGTCCGACTCGTCTCAGGTGACTTCGCCGATCCTTCAAACCCCGCATTCGACCTCGATCCCATCGCTCAGGAAGTGGTGACCTGCACGGTCTACAACTCGTTCGACTACCAGCCAGATATCGCGTTGGCCAAGGTCAACGCTCCGACAGAGATCAGGGGCGACCTATCACCGCCCTCATCGGTGACATCACGCTACCTTGCCACGAATCCCGGCAATACCCCGTTGCTTGTCGCCGGTGTCACCGATGACCAGTGCGCGCCTGTGCGTCCGGTGCGTAGCGGGGGATCGAATGCAGGAGACACGGACGGTGACGGCCGCCTTGATCCGGGCGAAAGCTGGCAGTACTCCTGTGACCGCGCTCTGACGGGAGGTGCAGCAAGCAGCCCGCCGCAGCAGGTCGTCAACACAGCCGAGGTGGTGGGGACAGACCCCGAAGGAACGCGCGTCACGGCGACAGCCACTGACGACGTCGACCTGTACTCGCCTGCCATCATGCTCGACAAGACCGTCGACGGGGGAGACCGGGCAACAATTGCAGTGGGTGCCTCGGTGACCTACGGCTACGCGGTGACCAATGCCGGGAACACTCCGTTGGGGTCGGTCGGTCTTGTCGATGACACGCCTCCCTGCACTGCTCCGACGCGAGGATCAGACAGCCCCGGCAACGACGATGCCACTTTGGATGTCGGTGAGACCTGGACGTACAGCTGCTCGTCCTCACCGGTTCGAGACGTGGTCAACACCGCCCTCGTCACGGGCACACCACTCAATCCTGCGGCCGGCAATTCAGCCTTCCCGACGCCGAACCCACAGGTGTCCGACACCGATGTTGCGCAGGTCGTGGTTGTCAATGCCAGCCTCGACCTTGTGAAGTCCGCAAGTCCGACCACGGTGCTGCTCGCCCCCGGGGCGTCCCCGCCTGCCGAGCCGGTCACCTACACGTTTGACGTGGCCAACACCGGTGGCAGTCCGTTGGCCCGTGAGGACGGCTCCCCGGCGAAGACTCCTGGGTGGATCGCCGATGCCCGTTGCACCAGCCCTGCCTCTTACTCATCAGGTGATGTCAACACCGACGACATCTTCGACAACGGTGAGACCTGGACGTTCACGTGTCAGGGAAGCGTTGCGCAGCCCACAGTCAACGTCGCGACTATCAGGGCCGTCCCCGCCGACGCATCCGGCACACCCGTGCCGGGCGGATCAGTGATACGTGATCGTGCCAAAGCTTTTGTCGACGTCCGTCAGCCCGATATCGACATCACGAAGAAGGCCTTTCGCCCTGTGGTCCTTGACCCTGATGCCGATCCTGTCGCCGGTCCGGACACTCCGTCTCCGCGACAAGCAACCTACGGGTACCTCGTGACCAACCCTGGCGACGTCGCACTCAGCCTCGTATCCAGTCCACCCGCTGACGACAAGTGCGGGCCGGTGAGCTATCTGGACGGTGACGGCAACAGCAACTCATTGCTCGATCCCGGCGAGGTGTGGGCGTATGTCTGCTTGCAGACTCTAGAGCGCGAGGACGCCAACGTCCCTCCTGGTGATAGGAGCGGCCTGGTTCGCAACACGGTCTCGGTAACGGGCATCCCGGTTCTTGCCGGAACCCCGGTACCCGGTAAGTCTGTGACGGCGACCGATCGCGCGAACGTCCTGGTCGTCGAACCGGGCCTGTCGCTGAAGAAGGCGGCATCGGCATCCGTGGTTCGCGACGGAGACGAAGTCACGTACACGATTAAGGCGCGCAACACCGGTGACGTTGACCTCACACTCGGCAAGCTGTCAGACGACAAATGTTCTCCGCTCGACTTCCAGGGCGGCGACACCGACGGAGATGGGCGCCTCGACGGGGCCAACTCGACGCCTGAGGTATGGACCTGGACGTGCACGAGGCGAGTCTTTCAGCCGGTGGCCCCCGATACGCGAGACGTCAACAGGGCATCGGTGACCGCCTTCGACACGTTGGGGAACGAGTACCGGGCCAGTGACAAAGCCGCGGTCGAGGTGATCACCCCGGCAATCGCGCTCACCAAGGTCCCCGACAAGCTGCTTGTGCCGTCGGGCACCCGGGTGTCCTACGACTTCGAGGTGACGAACGTTGGGACCAGCGACCTGCCGGCCAACGACGTGCTCGAGGAGGTGCAGCTCGCTGACGCGTCTGACCCTGCCGCACCCTCATGCCTCCAGCCGACTCTGGTGTCGAAATCGGGAGGTAACAACGACAATCGCCTCGAACGCGACCCGTCCGAGGTATGGACCTACCGGTGCGCGACGCGGATCGATGAGGAGACCGTGAACGTCGGGGTGGTCGGCGCGATCGGGGGTCGTCCCTCGGGTCTGGAGTACCCGGTGTTCGACTTCGACGTGGCGTTTGTCGGCGTGTTCCACCCGGAGATCGAGGTTCAGAAGTCGTCGACCCCGACCAAGCTCACGGGGTCGGGCACAGTGACCTACACCTATGAGGTAGAGAACACAGGCGACGTGCCGCTAGCGGACGTCACGTCTCGCATCAGCGATGACACCTGCGCTCCCGTCACCTACGTGTCCGGTGACGAAGACGGCGATGGTCTTCTCGACACCCCCCGGAGCATCTTCGAAGATCGCTCCGCCGAGAGGTGGACTTTCACATGTGCGACAACGGTGAGCGAGGACACAGTGAACGTCGTCACGG
Organism: Actinomycetes bacterium; assembly: GCA_024644345.1. Classification (GTDB taxonomy): domain Bacteria; phylum Actinomycetota; class Actinomycetes; order JAHEKZ01; family JAHEKZ01; genus JAHEKZ01. The sequence continues at coordinate 4,275 of JAHELE010000155.1, forward strand.
TGAAGGGTTCGCCGAGCGGACCTGAGGGTCAGAGGTTGTGTGGTTCGACGTCTGAGCCCTTCCTCGTTCAGACGCCATGTGACGTGCGCGCTCACGACCGGGCCTCGGTCACCGTCGAGGGAGCCGGAGGCCCTGGTACGGGATCCGGTGGCGGCAATCCGGGCAATCCGGGCACCGAAACGGGAGGTGGTGATTCGGGCGGCCCTGGGATGCCGCGTACCGGCATCTCTCCGTGGGTCGGGCGGGCGCTGGCAGCGGCACTGCTGATGATCGGGGTCGGCGGGGCGATGGTCGGGATCGGCGGCCGTCGTCGGATGATGCTTGATGGTGTGCTGTGACCCGCCGTGACGGGCGGAGCGCGCCTTATCGGTCTTGGCGCACAGGTCCGTGACTGCGCGGCGGTCCCATAGGGTGGGTCCGTATCACGTCCACTACGTTCGACGCAGGAGCTTGTGCTGAGATCTGTTCACCGACGGGGACTGGCTGCGACCGCCGCACTCATCGCGGTGACCGCGTTAGGCGCCCCCGCACATGCAAGCACTATCACCCACACCGCCGTGGTCAGCGACAACCCGGCGGACTTCACACCCCGGGTGTTGGGCGACTCAGTGGTCTCCCAACCCACAGTCCTGGCGCTCGCCGAACGTAAAGACGCGAT
>JAHELE010000048.1 GCA_024644345.1 Actinomycetes bacterium
CACGCGGGATCGGCGTTCAGCTCAATGACTGCTGCCTCGACGTGGCCCTGCGATGCATCGTCTGGCAGGTCTCGTCGAATGCTGGCGATCCCTACCTCGGCACAGTCGCGATGCTTGCCTCCGACGTAGGAGTGGCTGCCGGGATCGTCTCCGACCAGGATCGTGCCCAGCCCGGGGTGAACCCCTCGCTCCTTCAGAGCAGCGACACGAGTCGCTAACTCCGCCTTGATCGCCGCCGCCGTTGCCTTGCCATCCAGAATTGTCGCTGCCACAGGCGTCATCCTGTCACGCCTGGTGACCCCGCCGCCGCACCACCGCCAACCCCACCGACGCGAAGGTCAGCGCGATACCAAGCAGCAGGTAGCCGTTGACGGCCGCCCCATCCGTTGGTACGGCGAGGTCGACAACAACGGCACCGACCAGGGTGCCGGCCAGGACGATCAGCGAGAGAAGGAGAACGCCGAGGGCCCGGACCGACCAAGCGGACCCGGCAACGAACAGCACACCCATCCCGCCGCTCACCAGCAGCCAGGGTTTGTCGGCCATGGGGGCGAGCGACCCGACGCGTTCGGGCGCGAGCAACGCCTGGCCGGCCAGGATCACGATCAGGGTGACGAGCCCCACGACGAAGTTCACCAGGGTGGCCACCAGCGGTTGCCGCGTCGCGGCCGAGACCCGGCCGTTGACCGCTACCTGGGCGGCGCCCGCCGCCCCGGCGGCGAGTGCAAGCAGCAGGAACGGGATCGAGACGGCGTCGGCCGAGCTCCGGCCCCCCGACCCCACCCACACCGCAACCACCGCCAGCATCGAGGCGAACACACGCCAGGCCGTGACCGGAACGCGTCCCCCCGGCCCGAGGCCCACCTTGTCGACCAGTAGCCCGGCCCCGGTGGAACCAGCCACCGTGGCAACGGTGAACAGCGCCACCCCCAGCACGGCCACCGTGGTGCTCTGACCCGTGACGTAGATGGCACCCCCGATGCCGCCTGCGAGGGTCCACCAGGGCAGCCCGGCAGGACCGATCAGGCCGGGCAAGCTGCGCAGCGCGTCCCTGGTGGCCTTCCGCGAGCCGACCACGACGATCAGCAGAAGCAGGCCGACCGAGAAGTTGAGGATGGCCCCCAGGACGCCGTTGCCCGTGAGGTCACCGACCTCACCGTTGATCCGGCCCTGCACGGCGACGATGAGGCCCGCACCGAACGCAACGGCTGCTGAGGCCCGACGGCCGGAGGTGATCACGCCGGCTGCTGCTGAGTGATGCAGTGGACTCCCCCGCCGTTGCGGAATATCGGTCGGGCATCAACTCCGATGATTCGTCTCTCGGGAAACAGTGACCGCAGGACATCGGCCGCAGCCGAATCGGCGTCTTCATTCCCGTAGACCGACATCACGATGCCGTCGTTGACGAACGAGAAGTTGATGTAGCTGTGGTCGATCGAGACGCCCTCGACAACAGTGTCAGGTGGGGCATTGATAGTCATGATCTCAAGCTCTCTGCCCTGCGCATCACGGGCGGCCCGAAGACGTGACACGTTCTCTGCCATGACGGCGTGATCGTGGTGGCCGGGGTCCGGTTGACCATGCACCACCACCACACCGGGGCGAACGAACGCAGCCAGCACATCGACGTGGCCGTTGGTCCCGAGGTTCGGCCGGTAGTCCTGCATATCCCCCATCAGACCCCGTTCGAGCCAGATCACGGTGGTGGCCCCAATTGTCCTCGCCAGCTCTTCCTCGACCTGCGCCTTGCTCCAGTCCGGGTTACGTCGATCGTGCAGCTGCACCGTCTCTGTGACGATCACGGTGCCCTCACCATCGACGCAGATTCCGCCGCCCTCATTCACCAGGCGACTGGTCACCACCGGCACGGATGCCAGGTCGGCCACGGTGCGGCCGATCCGCGCATCCCGGTCATGGCCCTGGATGCCGCCCCAGGCGTTGAACACCCAGTTGACCGCGGCCAGCGAGCCGCCACGGGTGTCCCGCACGAAGGTCGGCCCGTTGTCGCGCAGCCACCCGTCATCGAGGTCGGCAGCGATGAGCTCCACCGGGCCCTGCGTCCGCCCGCGGGCCCACTCCTCGTCGGCTGCGTCGAGCATGAGCGAGACCGGTTCGAACGATGCAACAGCGTTCACCGTGGCGATCCATGCGTCGCGCGCCGACGGGTCATCCTCGGCGATGAATCCACGGGGTGGCGGGAGAGCCATCCAGGTTCGGCTGTGGCGCTCCCACTCGGCCGGCATCAGGTAGTCCATCGTGCGAGCGTAGGGCCTTCAGGGGGCAGGACCGTTGACCCTGGGCACAGCCGCCCCGGTGACCGATCCTGTGGGTATGACCACCACCTTGGGTTTCCATGACGAGCGCAGCAGAAGAGCAGAGCAGGCCTTGACCGAAATCCCGCACGGGGGCCGGGACGCCATCACACTGCGGGTCCACTGCGCAAAGAGCCACAACGTCGCCACGGTGTACGACACCAGCGTAGGCCTGGTCTACGCCGCCCCCGTGCGAGCTAGAAGCCACGGGAGTTTCGACCTGCCCGACTCACCTCACAGTGGCCATGAGACGAAACGGTGGCTCGATCTGCTGCGCGTCAACCCGACCGTGGCTGATGACGCGATGCCGGCATGGTGTGACTGCGGACAGCGCACACTCTCTCGCGCAGATGTGTTGAAGTGGATCGAGGCGGGCGAACACCGGGTGATCGTGGACTGACCGCCCGTGTTGAAGTCGCCCGAGAGGTCTTTGAGCCTGGCCTACTAGCAGGTCTGGATCGCCCCTCCACCACAACAGCCAAACGTCCCGCCACACAGTTACAGGACATTCACCGCCCGCGCTACGACCAGAATCAGAATCGTCAGAGACAAGACCGACTCGCCCATCATCCAGAGCTTTGACCAGTGTCGGATCGCGGACACATCTGTCGGGCTGAAGGCCGTCGACGTGTTGAAAGACAGGGCAAGATAGTCCACGAATGTTGGATACCAACCGATAGCCATCAGGGCCTTGATGTCTTCTTCGGGGAACTTGAAGGCGGCCCGAGCCGTCGGCCAGTTCGCGGCCCGGTCTGCGGCACCTCCGTCGTCGAGGTGCCAGTACCAGAGCGCGAAGGCGATGACGTTGGAGAGCCACACGATCGCCCCGATCGTCAGCAATTCGCCGGGCTTGGCGAAGGCGGCACCGGTGAGAAGGCCAACGACCAGGCGGCCGGCCGAACCCGCGCTCATTAGCGTGATGGCGCCGATCATCACGCCGGTGACCAGGCGCAACCAACGGTTTCCGCGGTCAATCCGCCCCGGATCGCCCCACACCAACAAGCCCAGGAGGAACAGAATGAACACCGGAAAGATGACATGTGCTGCTGGCGTGATCCGGAAATCGTCAGGAATCCACAGGGCGAGCAATCCCACTGTCAAGACGGCCAGCGCCATCGGCAGCCGTCGTTCGCCTCGGCGCGGGGTCTCACTGCCTGTTGCTGAGGTCATGCCACGACCCTAGGGCGGCTCACCCCTCCGCCGCCGACGATCGCCATACAAGCCCGCAGATCCCGATCTGATCCTGCTAGTGGAAGAAGTGCCGGGTGCCGGTGAAGTACATCGTCACACCGGCCGACTCGGCAGCAGCGACCACCTCATCGTCGCGAACCGAGCCCCCCGGCTGCACGACCGCCCGCACTCCTGCATCGATCAGCACCTGCAACCCGTCTGGGAAGGGGAAGAACGCGTCGGAAGCCGCAACCGACCCGGCAGCGCGCTCGGCGCCGGCTCGCATGACCGCCAGTGTGGCGCTGTCGACCCGGCTCACCTGACCCATTCCGACGCCGACGCTGGCCCCGCGACTTGCCAGCAAGATGGCGTTCGACTTGACCGAGCGACAGGCCCGCCACGCGAAGACAAGGTCGCGAATTGTCGCGTCGTCGGCGGCGGCACCGGCCGCCAGCTTCCACCCACCGGGGTCATCACCCTCTGCCTGCAGCGAGTCGCGGACCTGCATCAGCAGCCCTCCGCTGACCGGGCGCGTCTCGATGGCCTCACCGCCTGCCACTGGTGCGCATCGTAGGAGGCGAAGGTTCTTCTTACTCAGCAACAGATCGAGCGCGTCGTCGTCGAAGTCGGGTGCAACCACGACCTCCGTGAACACCTCTCCGATCGCCTCGGCCATCCCGCGTGTCACAGCACGGTTGGTGGCCACCACTCCTCCGAACGCCGATACGGGATCACAGTCAAAAGCCCGCTGGTAGGCGGCCGCGACATCATCGCCCTCGTCCACGGCAATCCCGCAGGGGTTGGCGTGCTTGATGATGGCTACGCAGGCACCCGCCTGGTCATACGCCGCACGCCTGGCCGCATCGGCATCGATGTAGTTGTTGTACGACATCTCCTTGCCGTGCAGCTGCTCAGCCTGGGCCAATCCTTCGGCACTGTCACCACTGGCGTAGAGGGCGGCCCGCTGGTGCGGGTTCTCGCCGTAGCGCAGCACGGCCGCTCGTTCCCATGTGCCCCCTACCCACGAGGGGAACCCGCTTCCGTCGGTGTCGGGCGCCACCACGCTGCTCATCCAGGAGGCCACCGCTACGTCGTAGGTGGCGGTATGGACGAACGCGTCGGCCGCCAGCTGCTGCCGTTGTTGCAGGGTGAACCCTCCGGCCACGGCAGCCTCGAGTACCTCGGGGTAACGGTCCGGCGAGACGACGACGGCCACACTGGGGTGGTTCTTGGCGGCAGCGCGCACCATGGACGGGCCGCCGATGTCGATCTGTTCGATGCACTCATCAGGCGTAGCGCCGGACACGACAGTCTGCGTGAACGGATAGAGGTTCACCACCACCAGGTCGAACGGCTCAATCCCCAGATCAGCCAACTGCTGCTCGTGATCGGCCTTGCGCAGGTCGGCGAGGATGCCGGCATGCACCCGTGGGTGCAGAGTCTTCACGCGACCCTCGAGGCACTCAGGGAAGCCGGTCAGGTCTTCCACCTTCGTCACCGGCACCCCGGCGTCGGCGATTCTGGCGGCCGTCGAGCCGGTGGACACCAAGCTGACGCCGGCGTCGTGCAGCCCTTGGGCGAGCTCGGCCAGCCCCGTCTTGTCATAGACGCTCACAAGGGCTCGACGAATGGGGCGCTGCGTCACGGGCGGACGACCTTTCTTCCTTCGATGCGGTAGGTATCGGTGGCCAGCTCGGCAACCGTCTGCACAAGGAGCTCTCGCTCGCGCACCTTGATTCGTTCGTGAAGACTCGCCTCGTCGTCGTCGTCGAGGATCGGCACCGACGCCTGCGCCACGATCGGCCCGGTGTCCACGCCCCCATCGACCACGAAGATGGTGCAGCCAGTGATCTTCACGCCATGGGCCAGAGCGTCCCGCGGGCCGTGCATCCCGGGGAACGCCGGGGAGAGTGCCGGATGGGTGTTGATCACTCGGTTCGGAAACCGCTCGAGGAACGCTGGTCCCACCAGTCGCATGAAACCGGCGAGGACCACGAGGTCGGGCTGGTGGCTCCCGGTCGCCTCGGCGAGAGCCGCGTCCCACGTGGCACGGTCGGCGTAGTCCTCCAGTGCGGTGACGAACGTCGGGATGTCTGCGGCCGACGCGCGGTCAAGCGCACCACTGCGGCGTCTATCCGACCCCACCGCTACGACCGCAGCCGGATACTCCGCGTTCGAACTGGCGTCGATGAGTGCCTGCAGGTTGGTGCCGCCTCCGGACGCCAGGACGACTACGCGCGCTCGAGCCACGACCACGCACCCTACTGGGGACGACTACCTGGGGCGCAGCGCCGTCTTCACCCGACGCGACACCTGCGCCGTCGTCAGTCCGACACCGCGCAGGTCGATCAGCCGTGGCCGCCCAGCCGAGCCCCGCCGGTTCAACTCCCACGCCACGACGGCCGCAACCAGGGCCATCTCCAAGCCCGCGACGAGGCCGACCCGCCACCCGATCGGTCCGAGCGACCCGAGCGCCTCGCTGCCGACCGATCCGGCACTCAGCCAGCACCCGAGCCCCAGCGCCAGACCACCAAGCGCCCCGGCACCAGCCGCTCGCCAGGCCAGCTGTTCGACCGGCATCTCCCGCTGACGCCGGTGCAGGACCGCGGCCACTGCGTAGCCCGCCAGCAGGGGCGCAGCCAGGGCGACGAAGGACCAGATTCCCGGGTCGCCCTGGGGCGGAAGGGCCGCGAGCGGAGGGAACACGGGGAGGGCGCCGTAGTCGACGCTCTGCGGAGAGACGACCCCCTCGGCACCCAAGGGAAATCCGAGCCCGATCGTGAAGGAGGCGGTCCACAGGATCAGGTTGGGCACGAAGGCAACCGTGAGCAGGACCAGGACGGGCGCACCGGCCCACCCGGCGTCCAGCACCCGGTACATCTCTGCCGCGTCCGGGAACCCGATCCCGAGCGCGACGGTGGTGAGGACACCGCTCACCAGCACCACGGTCGAGAACCCGGCCACCGCCGCCGCCGCGATGTCGCGCACGGCCGCAGGAAGGAGGTTCGCGGCCGATCGCAGCTGGTGGGACGCGTGCAGGAGCCCGAGGCCACCACCGATCGCAGCGAGCACCGTGGCGGCGACGAACGCGGTGCGGGGAGCCGGCTGGACCACGTCGGAACCGACCAGGCCGGCCACGATCGCAGCGAGCAATCCGTAGACCAGGGCGAAGGGGACGACCGCCCTGGTGACATCGGCCACGGACTGCGGGCGTGTGACCCGGGCTACCTGGCGTCCCCCTGCATAGGCGAGGCCACCAGGAAGGACAAGCAGACCGAGTGGCACCAGCCCCAGCGACACCGTGCCGACCTCGAGCGGCACGTGCTGGCTGTACAACCATAAGCCCATGGCCACCCGGGCCGCCGTGTCCGGCCCGGTGTCTGCGGCATGCGGCGCCAGCGCCCACGATCCCAGCGTGGCAATGAGCGCGATCGCAATTCCGATCAGGGCCACCAGTGCGGCGGCCAGAGCGGCGGCCAGAGCCACACTGACGGAGTCGTTGTCAGTCCCGCTTGCCCGGGAGGGACGCGGTGACGAACGGGGGCGCCGTGGACTGGTCGACATCCCCGTCATCGTCGCAAGTCGGCGGCGTCAGACGCCGGAGGCGCGCCACACCCAGTCCCGCCGAGTGCTCACCTGGTTGACGCTTGAGCCCGCCGAGTGCTCACCTGGTTGACGCTCAACGCAGGATCTCGCGCATCAGTTCGGCGGTCGCACTGGGAGTCTTTCCCACCTGGACGCCGGCCGCCTCGAGCGCCTCGGCCTTCGCGGCCGCTGTCCCCGACGATCCCGACACGATGGCCCCCGCGTGCCCCATGGTCTTGCCCTCGGGGGCGGTGAAGCCGGCAACGTACCCCACGACCGGCTTAGTGACATTCGCCGCGATGTAGGCGGCCGCACGCTCTTCGGCGTCACCACCGATCTCGCCGATCATCACGATCGCCTCGGTGTCCGGGTCGGCTTCGAACGCCGCCAATGCGTCGATGTGCGTCGTCCCGATGACGGGGTCTCCCCCGATGCCGATGCCGGTGGAGAAGCCGTGGTCCCGAAGCTCGTACATCATCTGGTAGGTCAGCGTGCCGCTCTTGCTCACCAGACCGATCGGTCCTGGCCCGGTGATGTCGGCCGGAATGATCCCCGCGTTCGACTGCCCGGGGCTGATGATCCCAGGGCAGTTCGGGCCGATGATGCGCGTGTCTCCGGCGTTCTGTGCGTACTGGAAGAACTGGGCGGTGTCGCCGACCGGGATTCCCTCGGTGATGACGACGCACAGCGGAATCCCGGCGTCGACCGTCTCGACCACGGCCGCCTTGGCGAAGCGCGGCGGGACGAAGACCACCGAGACGTCAGCACCGGTGGCATCGACCGCCTCGGCCACAGAACCGAAAACGGGTATGTCGCCACTGCCGCCGTCGACGCTCTGGCCACCCTTGCCCGGGGTCACCCCAGCGACGACCGATGCTCCCGACGCCACCATGCGCCGGGTGTGCTTGGTGCCCTCGGAGCCAGTGATCCCCTGTACCAGAATGCGACTGTTGGAGTTGAGCCAGACCGACATGTGATCCCCCTACTTCGCGGCCGCGAGCTCGGCGACCCGACGGGCAGCTGCGTCCATGGTGTCTACGAGCTCGACGACGTCGTGCTCGGCCTCGTCCAGAATGCGCCGCCCCTCTGCAGCGTTGTTGCCGTCGAGACGACAGACAATTGGCAGATCGACGACGTCCCCACGTTCGGCAAGCATGGTGAAGGCCTGAACGATGCCGTTGGCCACCGCATCGCAGGACGTGATACCGCCAAACACGTTCACGAAGACAGCCTTCACCTGGGGGTCGCTCAGGATAATTTCGAGACCGTTGGCCATCACTTCGGCCGACGCTCCACCACCGATGTCGAGGAAGTTGGCGGGCTTGACGCCGCCGAACTCCTCTCCGGCATAGGCGACGACGTCCAACGTGCTCATCACCAGCCCGGCTCCGTTGCCGATGATGCCGACCGAGCCGTCGAGCTTGACGTAGTTGAGGTCCTTAGCCTTGGCGGCGGCCTCGAGCGGGTCGGTTTCGTCCTCGACGGCGTACTCGGCATGGTCTGCGTGACGGAACGCGGCGTTCTCGTCGAGCGTCACCTTGCCGTCCAGCGCCAGAATCTGGCCGTCTGGCGTCTTGACCAGCGGGTTGACCTCCACAAGCGTCGCGTCCTCGTCGACAATCACGCGCCACAGGTGCTGGAGGACGTCGGCCACTTGGTCAGCGACGTCGGCCGGGAACCTCGCCTCGGCCACGATCGCCTTCGCCTTGGCCTCGTCAACTCCCGTGAGAGCGTCAACCGGAACCTTCGCCAACGCCTCGGGCTTGGTGCGGGCGACCTCTTCGATGTCTATGCCGCCCTCGACACTCGCCATTGCCAAGTAGGTGCGGTTCGCGCGGTCGAGAAGGAATGAGACGTAGTACTCGGTCTCGATGTCGGCAGCGGGAGTGATCAACAGGCGGCGTACGACGTGCCCCTTGATGTCCAGGCCCAAGATGTCTGCGGCCTTGGCCTCGGCGTCGTCGGGTGAGTCCGCAAGCTTGACGCCGCCCGCCTTTCCGCGTCCACCTGTCTTCACCTGCGCCTTGACCACGACCATGCCGCCGAACTCCTCTGCCGCGGCTCTGGCCTCGCCCGAAGTCAGCGCAACGGTGCCGGCGGTCACGGGCACGCCGTGCTTGGCGAACAGCTCTTTGGCTTGGTACTCGAACAGGTCCACGTGGGGCCTCACCTTCGACTCGGGCACGTCCGGGCCGCCCACCACGAGCAGGTCCCGGCGACCGCCTTTCGATGACGGCGAGCCTAGTGCGGACCTGGCAACGCGTGTGGGCGGGGCTCCTCAGTGAGTGGGTCAACTACGCGGTGTCAGGGAACGAACCGAAGAAGAACATCGCTCCTGTGGGATCAGTCGCGCCGGCGAACTTTCCGGGGCCCATCTCCATCGGCGGCATGAAGAGATCCCCACCAAGGCCATTCACTGCGGCGGCGCTGGCTTCGCAGTCACCGACTGCGAAGTAGACGACCCACATGCTGGGCACCTCGGGAGGGACGCCGTCGGGCATGTGCATCGCCCCGCAGTTGGTGGTGTCGTCTGGCTTGCCCTCGACATGGGCGACGTAGTAGTCCATGTCCATCGGCTGTCGTTCCCATCGCCACCCGAACACCTCGGACAGGAACGGAAGAGCCGCGTTGAGGTTGCGGGACTGCAGCTCGTTCCAGGTCAGCGCACCAGGGGTGTTGAACACCTCGGCGCCCTGGTGCTCGTTGGGCTGCCACACTCCCACAACCGCGCCGTCGGGGCTGGCGACCATCACCATGCGACCGGACTCCATCACGTCCATCGCAGGTATGACGACAGAACCCCCGGCCGCGACAGTCGCCACAGCGATCGCATCCGCATCCTCGACGAACACATAGGAGTTCCACATGGACGGAGCACCGGCCTCCGCCATGTCACCTGGCTGCGGACCCATGCCCGACACCATCTGCCCGTCGAGGTAGCACATCGTGTAGTCGACGCCCATCGGTGTGGGCATGTCTTCGTAGGTCCAGCCGAAGAAGCCGGAGTAGAAGTCTTTGGCCGCTGCGACATCAGTTGTCTGCAGGTCGACCCATCCGAACGTTCCGTGAGTCAGTCGCATGGTCCGACGCTAGCCCGCGACGCCATCGCGCAACACCCCTGCATCGCGTAGTTTCGCTCACTAGACTGACTCGCGAACCAGCAAACGACCGCGCTCTGCGCGCGCCACCACCGCGAGGAGACCCGTGGACCCCCGGCACGCCGTTCTGTTCGAGCCAATCCAGATCGGGCCCAAGACACTGCCGAACCGCTTCTACCAGGTGCCGCACGCCTCCGGATTCGGTGTCGAGAAGCCTCACACACAGGCCGCCTTCCGCGCCATCAAGGCCGAGGGCGGATGGGGCGGGGTCTGCGTCGACTACACGTCCATCTCACTGGAGTGCGAAGAGGCGCCGGCAGTGTCGGCCCTCTTCTGGGACGACGCCGATGCGCAGGCGCTCGGGATCACCGCCGAAGCGGTCCACGCCCATGGCGGGCTGGCCGGGATCGAGCTCTTCCACGGGGGTGCGCACAGCGAGAACGGTCAGTCACGGGCAATCCGCGTTGCCCCGACTCAGTACCGGTCGCACCCCATCTGGGGGGGCCTGGCCAAAGAGATGGACGCCGATGACATCTCCCGGATCCAGCGCGAGTGGGTCGAGGCGGCAGTCCGGGCACGCGACGTCGGATTCGACATCATCTACGTCTACGGCGCGCACGGCTACCTGCTCTCGCAGTTCTTCTCGACGTACCTGAACCAGCGCACCGACACGTATGGAGGGTCGCTCGAGAACCGGGGACGCTTCTGGATCGAGACCCTCGAAGCAGTGCGTGCGGCTGTCGGCGCCGACTGCGCCATCGCCACGCGCATCCCGGTCAACGGTCGCGACGGCCTGCCGGGGATCGAGACCGACGACATGCTGCAGCTGATCAGCATCGCGTCACCGCTCGTCGACCTCTTTGACGTCAATGTCGGTGTCTGGCCAGAGGACTCCGGCACATCGCGGTACTACCCCGAGGGCCACGAGCGGCCATGGACCGACCGCGTCCGCGAGGCCACGGACAAGCCGGTCGTCGGAGTGGGGCGATACACGTCGGCTGACCTGATGGCCGAGATCGTCAGCACACGTGCCCTCGACATCATCGGGGCAGCGCGCCCGGCGATCGCCGACCCCTTCCTTCCCACCAAGATCCGCGAAGGGAGGCTCGACGAGATTCGCGAATGCACGGGGTCCAACGTCTGCATCGCACGCGAAGAGACGTACAACCACGTTGCCTGCATCCAGAACGCCACCGCCGGGGAGGAGTACCGCCGGGGCTGGCACCCTGAGCTCTTCACCAAGGCTGCAAACGCCGACCGTGCGGTACTCGTCGTCGGCGCCGGTCCCGCTGGGCTGGAATGCGCAGTGATCTTGGGCAAGCGCGGCTTCGACGCGGTGCATCTGGTCGATGCGGCACCCGAGATCGGTGGCCGCCTGCGCTGGGTCCGTACGCTTCCCACGCTGGGCGACTGGGGGCGAGTCACGGACTACCGCGCGATCCAGCTCGACAAGCTCGACAATGTCGAGTTCATCCCCGGACGCCGCTTCACGGCCGCGGACGTGCTCGACTACGGGGCACAGATCGTCATCGTTGCGACCGGCTCTTCGTGGCGCGGCGACGGCGTCCAGCCTGAGCACGATGACATCGAGGGCGCATCGCTGGCCCACGTCATGACCCCTGAGCAGGTCGTGCTCGAGGGCAAGCGACCAGCGCCGGGGTCAGTCGTCGTCTACGACGCGGACGGCTACTACGTCGGTCCTGGCATTGCCGAACTGCTGGCGGGCGAGGGGTACGACGCCCATCTGGTGACACCGTTCGGTGTGGTCTCGCCGCAGTCAGACGCCTCACTCGAGGGCGACTTCCTGCGACAACACCTGCACAACCGAGGAGTGACCGCGCACCGCGGCGTCACGCTGACACGGGTAGCCGAGTCTGGTGTGACCGGATTCGACGAGTTCGGCGAGGCGTGGTCACTGCCGTGCACTGGAGTCGTCCTGGTGACCCAGCAGCAGTCGGAGGACACGCTCTACCGGGAACTGCTCGCTGACCCGCTCGCACTCGAGGCCGCCGGGGTGGAGGCTGTGTACGCGATCGGCGACGCAGTCGCACCGCGCCCGATCAGTGAAGCGGTCTTCGACGGTCATCGACTGGCGCGTGAGATCGACAGTGAAGACCCCATGCGCCCAACGCCCTACCAACGAGAGCGCATCTCCCTCTAGCTCACAGCGGAGAAGCGGCTCATGACCCAGTTGACGATGTCGTGGGTCGGAGTGCCGGGCGTGAACACCTTGGCGACACCGGCAGCTTCGAGCACCGCGATGTCACCCTCGGGAATGATCCCTCCACCGAAGACCACGATGTCGGACGCGTCCCGCTCGGCCAGCAGCTCAACCACCTTGGGAAAGAGAGTCAGGTGCGCACCCGAGAGCACCGACAGCCCGACCGCGTCCGCATCCTCCTGGATGGCGGCGTCCACAATCTGTTCCGGTGTCTGGTGCAGTCCGGTGTAGACGACTTCGACGCCGGCGTCGCGCAGCGCACGTGCGACTACCTTCGCACCGCGATCGTGACCATCGAGGCCCGGCTTGGCCACGACGACCCTGATCGGGCCTGATCGTGCGGGTGATTCACTCAACTCCGACTCCTCGCGCGTGGTCCAGGTTCGGTTGGCACGCAGGGTAACCGACGCGGTCAGGCACGGGTACCGCGGTGACATCGCTCACCCACCGATGCCCTACTGCCCTGGCTACGAGGCCGCGGCGCCGACCAGCTCGCTAGAGCTTCTCGACCGGCGCGTACCGCAGCAGCAGCCGCTTGATGCCGAGATCACCGAAGTCGATCGTCGCCTCGGCCTTGTCTGCAGCACCAGCGGTGGATACCACCGTTCCGAGCCCAAAGGTGTCATGCGTGACGCGGTCACCAGCAGCGAGCGCCACCACCTCACGGGTGCCGGGGGAACGCCCAGGAGCAGGGGTGGCCCGGGCGATCGACGGTGGCGGAGCCGATGCACCGGCGTCCTCGCGCTGCCAGTCGATCAGCTCAGCAGGAATCTCTTCGAGAAAGCGTGACGGAGGATTCCACTGCGGTGATCCCCACGCCGACCTCATCACCGCACGGCTGAGGTGCAGGCGCTCGCGCGCCCTGGTGATGCCGACGTAGGCGAGGCGGCGCTCCTCCTCCAGCTCTTGGCTGTTTCCGAGCGACCGCATGTGGGGAAACACGCCGTCCTCCAGCCCGGTCAGGAAGATCACCGGGAACTCCAGGCCCTTGGCAGTGTGCAATGTCATGAGAGTGACGACCCCGCCGTCCTCACCGGCATCGGGGATCTGATCACTGTCGGCCACGAGGGCCACCTGCTCCAAGAAGTCTGCGAGCGTGCCGTCGGGTGCCGCGTCCTCGAACTCACGCGCCACCGCCTCTAGCTCGCGAAGGTTCTCAACGCGCGACTCGTCCTGAGGGTCGTGAGATGCGGCCAGCTCGGCCAGGTACCCGGTCTGCTCGAGCACTGCTTCCAGGACCGTAGCCGGACCGGTACCCGCCTCGACCAGGGTGCGCAGCATGTCCATGGTGCGTACGAAGGCGTTGATGGCGTTGACCGACCGTGGCTGCAGTCCCGGTGCCTGGCCGGCCTGGGCCAGACCCTGGGCGAATCCGACGCCCTGGCGTTGCGCGAAGACCTCGATGATGGCGACGGCACGGTCGCCGATGCCGCGCTTGGGGGTGTTGACGATGCGACGCATGGATACAACGTCATCCGGGTTGGCCAGGACGCGTAGGTAAGCCAGGGCATCTCGCACCTCTTTGCGCTCATAGAAGCGCACGCCACCCACAACCTTGTAGGGCAGCCCGACGCGGATGAAGACCTCTTCGAAGACACGTGACTGCGCGTTGGTTCGGTAGAAGACCGCGACGTCCCGTGGCTTTGCGTGTCCGGCGTCGCTGAGCTCGTCAACCGTCTGCGCGACGAAGGTTGCCTCGTCATGCTCGTTGTCGGCCACATAGCCAACGATCGGCCAGCCCGACCCTGAGTCGCTCCAGAGGTTCTTCGGCTTCCGATTCAGGTTGCGCGAGATCACGGCATTGGCGGCCGACAGGATCGTCTGCGTCGAACGGTAGTTCTGCTCGAGCAGAATCGTGTGCGCGTCGGGGTAGTCCTCCTCGAACTGCAGGATGTTCCGGATCGTTGCCCCACGGAACGCGTAGATGCTCTGGTCGGCGTCGCCGACAACCGCCAGCTCGGCCGGGGGCATCTCCGCATCAGCCGGTCCCACGATCTCTTTCACCAGCATGTACTGGGCGTGGTTGGTGTCTTGGTACTCGTCGACGAGAACGTGCCGGAACCGCCGCCGGTAGTGCTCGGCCGCCTCGGGAAAGGCTTGGAGCAGGTTGACGGTTGTCATGATCAGGTCGTCGAAGTCGACCGCGTTGGCGTCGAGCAATCGCCGCTGGTAGGTGCGGTAGACCTCAGCGAGCACTTCCTCGGTCGGGGTGGCGGAACGGCTGGCATACGTCTCCCAGTCGACGAGCTCATTCTTCAGGTTGCTGACCTGTGCGCTGAATGATCGCGGTGGATACCGCTTGGGGTCGAGGTCGAGGTCGCGGCACACCATCGTCATGAGTCGCTGCGAGTCGGCGGCATCGTATATCGAGAAGGACGACGACATCCCCAAGCGCTTGGCCTCCCGACGCAGGATGCGCACACAGGCGGAGTGGAACGTGGAGACCCACATGGACTTCGCCCGGGGCCCCACGAGCGCGGACACGCGATCCTTCATCTCTCCGGCGGCCTTGTTGGTGAAGGTGATGGCCAGGATCTGCCCCGGTTGGGCGCCCCTGGCGGCCAGGAGGTAGGCGATCCGATGGGTCAACACGCGCGTCTTGCCCGAACCGGCCCCAGCAACGATCAGCAAGGGACTTCCCTCGTGCCGGACCGCGGCCCGCTGTTGGTCGTTCAACCCCTCGAGCAAGGCCCTGGTGTCGACCGCCGGGCGCTCTGTCGACGACGGTTGTGCCGAAGGCGCAAAACCGGGGAGATCGTCGAAGAGAGAGGTCACTGACCGAAGTCTAGGTGCATCCGGTGACAGCGACGGGCCTCACCGCCTAGGGACCCGCCAGCTCACCGGAACGAACCGAGCACCGTGATCCGCACATCGATGCCGCCGGCGCCGTTGTTGCGCACCCGGACCGTCCTGCCGTCACCAAGTCCGGCCACCACGGTCCCCGTCACCGTGCGCCCTGGGGCCACCGAGAGGTCGACGGTGTCGGGTCGTGAGGTTCCGGGGCGCCAGAACGTCAACGTCTCGGCGTCCTTGGCCCGTTTGGCCGTCACCTGCAGCAGAACGGTGTCGGTCCCACGCGGAACGGCATCGGCAACCGAGAAGTCCTTGGTCTTGCCACCGCCGAAGTTCGACAGCTGAAGACCGGACCCGGTGTCGACCACTTTGGCAGGACGGGCCCGGAGCCCCAGGCTCCGTCCACCCGCGAGCGCTGCTGGTTCGTACGCACCGGCGACGTCCACGGTCACTGTTCGATTATTCGACCCGTCGTTCTCGAGCGTGATCGCTCCGCTGCGCCCCACTGGCACAGAGGTCTGAATCGTCGTCGCGCCGCGACCGTACGAGAGCAGGGCCACCTTGGGACGATCGCCCCCAGCCGGGTAGGCGTACAACGATCCGTGGCCCTCGCCGCCGGAAACGGTCACGCTGACAACAGCCGATGACGACGCTGGGTCGGTGCCGGCCACACCCGCAACCGTCACCTTCTGTCGACCTGTGGGGCCCAACGACGAGGTGGAGATGCGCTTCGGGCGCACGGAGTCGAATTGGTCGCCGCCGTCGGAGGCGATCTTTCGCCGCAGCGACAGCGGGGCGTTGGGATCGATGTAGTAGCCCACGACGCTCACGGCTAGATCGGTGGCGCCGAAGTCGGTGAAGAAGCTGACCTTGCCGTCGGCACCGACCGGCAGCACCATCGATGCCGAACTGATCGCGTTCTGAGCGGCCGAGACCCGAGTGACCGAGGGAATCTGGCCGCCGGTTGGACCCGCCGTCAGATTCGACACCCAGTTGGGGCGCCGCATCGCGACGTTCAGCTCGACGGCCGAGACGCCTCGTCCCGGCACGGGGCCGGCTCCGGTGACCTGGACGTCGACGCGTCGACCGGAGCCGTTGACGAGCCGGCAGGGACCGCTCAGCATTCCGGTGCCAGAGTCGGTGGACGCCAAGCGGGTGGGGGCGACGGGGACATAGCGCATCGGGTCCGTCTCGACCTTCGGCGCCGAGGACGCGAGTGCCCCGTTCGAACAGGGTGACCCGAGGGGCGTGCCCTTCCAGAACGAGGTGCGGCCGGTCGAGCCGTCGTAGTTGAGACTGATGTGGATGTGATCGGTGTGGGGGTTGATGCCGCTGTACGAGCCCCACCCGGGGTCGTACGCCCGCCAGATCCTGCGGTTGAAGATGATGTACATGACACCGAGACGGCGGGCCATGGCGTTCTTGTTGCCGTACTCGTCGGGGGCCAGCAGCCAGTCCAGGAAGGCGTTCGCCTTGTTCATGCCTGCCTTGGTCGTCGAGTCCACCATCCAGTCGACGGCGCGGCCTTCGTTGTGCTCCGACGTCGAGGTGCACGAGTTGCGCGCGATCCCGATCGACTCGTCGCTGCCGTACGTCGCCCGGATCAGCCGGGCCAGCTTCTCGGCCCCCGGACGGTTCACCGGGCTGCAGAACTGCTGCGCCTGGTAGGTGGAGTAGTTCTCGATCGCACGGGTGAACTTCGGGCTCACCGGCTGGGGCGGGGCGGCTTCGGCCGGGGCGCTGATGACCAGCGGGATCAGGGTCGCCAGCACCGCCAGCAGCACGAGGTGCACGGGCAGTCTGAGGGCGCGGGTGGTCTTGGGCATCATGGGTACGTTCGGCGGCCGGGGAGCCGTTCTGAAGTCACCTGCCTACCATGGCGCGGGGCCGATCACCCGATCGGAGCACCACGAACCGGCCAGCGGCCGTGATCCGAGAGAAGGAGCCTCAGTGGCTGAACCGATCGCCGACCGGGAGATCGAGCGCGTCCTGGTCGTGACCGCACACCCGGACGACGTCGACTTCGGGGCATCCGGGACGCTGGCCGCCTGGACCGCCCAGGGGATCGCCGTGACACTGTGCGTCGTCACGGACGGGGATGCCGGCGGGTTCGACCCAACCGTCCCCAGATCAGACATTCCGGGCATCCGTCGAGCCGAGCAACGCGCGGCGGCCGCCCTGTGGGGGGCGTCGGACGTTGTCTATCTCGGGTACCGGGACGGGGAGCTCACCGTGTCTCATGACCTGCGACGCGACATCAGCCGCGTCATCCGACAGGTGCGGCCCCGTCGGATGGTGATCCAGTCGCCCGAGCGCAACTGGGAGCGGATCCAGGCATCCCACCCCGATCACCTCGCCGCAGGCGACGCCGCCATCCAAGCGGTGTACCCCGATGCCCGCAATCCCTTCGCCCATGTGTCACTGCTCGCCGACGAGGGGCTCGAGGCGTGGACGGTCGACGAAGTCTGGGTGATGGCCGGGCCCGCACCCGACCACGTTGTCGACATCACCGACACCTTCGAGACCAAGATCGCCGCTCTTCGGGCACACGAGTCGCAGACGGCGCACATGGACGACCTTGAGACGTTCATCCGAGGATGGGGCGAGCTGGTGGCCCAGCGGTTCGAGCTACCCGAGGGACGACTCGCCGAGGCCTTCCAGGTGGTCAGTACCTCCTAGCTCCAGAAGACAGCGATCACGATGTTGGTGATCGTCAGACCGCCAATCAGACCCCACGCCACCGTGCTGAGTGCGTCACGTCTTCGGTTGGCGAAGACCAGCACTGCGATCACGACGGCAACGGCGAGCTTGACGCCGACCTTGGCATGGTCGATGGGGTCATCGCCCGACTCCGCGATCCCCACCAAGAGCACGCCGGTCACCAGCTGGGTGACGATGCCGTGAACCATGGCATTGTTCACCACTCGCGGGCTCGTTCTGATCTGCACGAGGAAGCCACCTAGCAGGCTGGCCAGTCCGATGAAGTGCAGAACGACCAGAGTGTGCTCGAGAAAGTCCATGCCGCCACACTAGGACGTCAGGTGAGTCGACGATCCGACGCCCACCGAGCGAGCTCATTGCGGTTCGACAGCTGCAGCTTGCGCAGCACACTCGACACATGCGTCTCGATCGTCTTGATCGACAGGAAGAGCTCAGACGCCGCCTCGCGGTAGGTGTACCCGCGCGCGATCAACCGCATCACATCCCGTTCGCGCGGCGTCAGGCGATCGAGCTCCTCGTCGATCTCGGCGACCTCCACTGATCCGGCGAACGCGTCTAGGACAAACCCCGCCAGCCGTGGAGAGAACACCGCGTCGCCCGCCGCCACCTGGCGGACCGCATCAGCCAGATCTGGCCCGCTGATCGACTTGGTCACGTAACCGCGGGCACCCGCACGAATGGTGGCAATGACATCTTCGGCGGCATCCGATACCGACAGCGCCAGAAACTTGGTGTCCGATGCTTCACTGCCCACGCGCTTGATCACCTCGGGCCCGTTGCCCCCGGGTAGGTGGACGTCGAGCAGCACGACGTCGGGCTGACACTGCAGAATGACCGCGACGGCGGAGTCGACGTCTTCTGCCTCACCGAGAATGTCGACCTTGCTGCCGAGCTCGGTGCGGACCCCCGTGCGGAACATCCGGTGGTCGTCGACCAGGACAACAGTCGGGACGTTCGTTCTGTTTGTGGTCATCGCGTCTCCATCACGAGTTCAACACGGGTGCCTTGCCCTGG
>JAHELE010000049.1 GCA_024644345.1 Actinomycetes bacterium
GCTGTCATGTCGATGTTGATTCCGGACTTTGTATCACTGGCCGTGTTTCCGGCGACGTCGGTGCAGGTGCCGATTGCGGACTGCCCTACGCCCTCGCCAGAGACCGTCTTGGTCACGGTGTTCGCGACAACGCCAACTGAATCGGAGCAGGACCATTCGACTTCGACGTCCGTGTTGTTCCAGCCATCTCCGTTGGGAGCGGGGGTCCGCGAGACGAACGTGATGGTCGGTGCGGTGGTGTCCACAATGCTGTAGGTGACTGAGGAGCTGGCGGTGAGGCCTCCGGTGTCGGTGTACGAACACGAGGCGGTCTGGCTTCCGAGTCCGTAGGCCGCCAGTGGGCCCGAGATCGAGCTGAGGTTGGCGAGGAACGAGGAGTTGCCGTCCTCGGCGTCGGTCACGTTACAGGTAGCAGCGGGCACCGAGCCATGTTCATAGGTGCCGCCCATCGTTGAGCCGGAAATGCTGACCGTTGGCCCCGTGTTCGAAGGCGGTGGGGCCGAGACGTTCACCGTGAAGGTCGCTGGGGCCAGATTGAAGGATCCCTGAGAGTTGTTGCTGGTCAAGGTGAGGCTGATTGTCGTAGACCCAGTTGCCACAGGTGTGATCGTCAGGATCCGTGTGGCACCGCAACTGTCGAACGTCAGGGAACTGGGGCTGACGGTTGCGACGCTCGTGGAGGACGAGGAGACACCTACCACCACTGTGGTCTGTCCTGTGAGGTTGCAGCCGTTCTTGCCGTCTCCATTGACCTCCAGGACCCGCAGCGTGGTCGTCCCGTTGGTTCCTCCAGCGTTGAGCGCCATGGTCTCGGCCACCGCGTCGACCGTGAGATCCAGATTGTTCGAGATGTCATCCGCCCAGGCGGTGAGGCCGCCCGCGCCGATGAGTAGTGCGGCGGTCGCGGCCATCACTGCGGATGTGCGCCCAACCCTGCCAAGAGCCTTCATTTGTCCCCCCTGCGGAACTGTCCCCGAGTCCGATTAGTCACCGAAGTTGTACGCCCGTGACAGACCCGTGTCAGTCAAATGGCAATTCAGGTTCTCTTAAGACGCGACACCATCACCGGGTGTAAAGAACCGGGTCGTCGCCGGTCACCGAAGGTAGCGCTGGTGGGCCATTGGGGTAAGCGGTCGCCAGCTACGGCTGCTTGATGAGGGCGTACCGCGCAAGGGATTCCGCCCGCTCTACCGAGTGGTCGACGATGCGTTCGGGGTATCCATGTGCGTATCCGTCGGGTGCGTCCCACGGCTCGTGCGCACGCGCTCCTGCGAGGTGGCCCAGCTCGTTCACATAGCGCCTGACGTAGTCGCCATCGGGATCGAAGCGGAGCCCCTGTGTGATGGGGTTGAAGATGCGGAAGTAGGGCGCGGCGTCGGTGCCGCAGCCAGCGGTCCACTGCCAGCCGTGCGAGTTCGAGGCGATGTCGCCATCGACAAGCTGCCGCATGAACCAGCGCGCCCCGACCTGCCACTCGAGGTGAAGATCCTTGACGAGGAAGGACGCGACGATCATCCGGACGCGGTTGTGCATCCAGCCTTCGCGAAGAAGCTGGCGCATGCCGGCGTCGACGATCGGGTAGCCGGTTCTACCCTCGCGCCAGGCGTTGAGCTTGGCGTCGGCGTCGGGCCCGGAGTCGTAGGGCATCGCAGCGAACTCGGGGCGTAGGTACTCGCGCGCGGTCTCGGGTGCATGATGCAAGACATCGGCGTAGAACTCGCGCCAGGCGAGCTCCTTGCGGAACACCTCGTGCGACTTCGAGTCGCCGAGCTCGGCCAGCAACGTGCGCGGGTGGATCTCGCCGTACTTCAGGTGCACCGACAGTCGTGACGAGCCGTCGATGTCGGGACGGTTGCGATCGTCGGCATAGTTGTCGAGCACGGTGTCGCGAAAGTGGTGCCAGCGGGCGAGCGCGGCGCCTTCTCCGGCCTCCGGAAGGCCAGGCGGCATCTCGGCCTCGACGTGGGTGGACGAGCCAGCGGGTGCGATGAACGTGTCTGTGTCGCTGTCGACGCCTGACGCCCAGTTGATCGATGCGGGTCGGGCAGCGGGTGCACGCCACCCGTGCGTTACCCACGCCCGGTAGAACGGCGAGTAGACCCGGTACGGGGTGTCATCGTTCTTGCGGACACGTCCAGGAGCCACTGCATACGGCGATCCCGTCCTGACGAGCGCCGCCCCGACAGCGTCCAGTGCGTGCTCGACCGCCTGATCGCGGCTAGCGCCGTACGGCCCGTAGTCGGCTGAGACGTACACCGACGCGGCTCCGACCTCTCGAGCGACGTCGGCGACCACCAAGGCGGGATCCCCCTGACGCAGGACGAGGGCCCCGTCCATAGAGGAGTTGAGCGACTCGAGTGACCGGCGCAGATGGTCGCGTCGCGGGGGGCCGGCGATGTCCCACAGTCGAGGGTCGACGACGAAGAGCGGCACGACCTCGTCGGCTGCGGCCACGGCCTCGTTGAGCGCCGGGTGGTCGGCGAGCCGCAGGTCGCGGCGGAACCAGATCACCGAGCGGGTAGGGGCCACCCACCCGACATTAGGGGTGCCCGAGGGGTTCGGCACGACGGAGGGATGATGCAGCGGCTCGGGATGGGGCAGGATGCGGTCGTGACCTCAGGTACCGAGAATCCGCCAGCGACGATCTACCGAAACGCCAAGGCGTTCACCGCCGACCCTAGCCGTCCTTGGTCGCCGGCCTTTGCCGTCCAGGACGGACGCTTCCTGGTGGCCGGCTGCGACGAAGAGGTGACGGCGGCCGCGCGTGCGGCGTCCGCCGAGGTCGAGGAGGTCGATCTGGGTGGCGCGCTCGTCATCCCAGGGATCATCGACGGGCACTTCCACCTGACATCGACCGGTGAGTCGTTGCAGCGGGTCGACCTGGTGCGCGCGCGGTCGCTGGACGAGATCCGCAGACTGGTCGGTGAGCATGCCGCCGCCCAGCCACATCTGCACTGGGTGCTGGGCAAGAGCTGGCTCTTCGACGCTGTGCCTGGTCGTGAGCCGACTGCCGCGATGCTCGACGACGTGGTGTCGAACCGTCCGGTCCTGCTGGACGCCAACGACTTTCACTCGACCTGGGTGAACTCGCTGGCCCTCGAGGCCCTCGGAATCACCGATTCCACCCCCGACCCCGCCGGTGGTCGCATAGCCAGAGACGCATCCGGGCACGCCACCGGCTTCCTGGAGGAGACCGCCGCAGACCTGGCATGGGAACACCTGGAGCGCATGACCACGCCCGAGCGGCATCGACAGCATCTTCGCGACGCCATCACCGCGCTCCACGCCGCCGGAATCACCGCGGTGATCGATATGGGGCTCAACGCCACCTCGGTGGAGACGATCGTGCACGCCGAAGCTGCCGGTGAGCTCGATCTGAGGGTCATCGGCCACTGGCTGATGTCGCGCGAGGGCTCCACGCCCGTCCATCTGGCGCAGGTGTCCCATGCCGTGGAGCTGTCCCGCCTGCACGCTTCTGACTCTTTCCGCATGACCGGCATCAAGTTCATCGTCGATGGGGTGATCGACGGATGCACAGCGCACGTGGCCGAGCCCTACACGACCGGCGCCATGCCCGACCCGATCTGGAGCTACGAGGCACTGGCTCCGGTCGTCGCCGCAGCCGACGCGGCCGGAATCCAGGTGGCGCTGCACGCGATCGGCGATGCGGCGGTCAAGGCAGCACTCGACTCGATCGAGAACGCCTACCGTGTCAACGGCACCGGACCCAACAACACCGGACCCAACGGCACCGAAGGGCCTCGGCACCGGATCGAGCACATCGAGTACTGCGACCCCGCCGACATCCCGCGCTTCGCGCAGCTGGGGGTCACCGCGTCCATGCAGCCGGTGCACGCCGACCCCGCCATCCAAGACAACTGGCGGGCCATGCTGGGCCCGGAGCGGTCGACCAGGGGCTTCCCGGCGGCAGCACTGGTGGCCTCTGGCGCGCGGCTCGTCCTGGGTACGGATGCCCCGACTGCGCCCTTCGCCCCGTTGCCGAACCTGTTCATCGCCACGACGCGTCGCTCCGCCCTTGACCCGACGCTGCCCCCCAACGAACCAAAGAACGCGCTTCCGCTGCAGGACGCCATCAGCTACGCCACCGCCCACGCGGCGTGGTCGTGCTTTGCCGAGGACCGGCTCGGGTCGATTGCTCCCGGACGTCACGCCGACTTCGTCGTCGTTGACCCCGACGTCACCGAGTCCGACCCTGAGCGGCTGCTCGACGCGACCGTGCTGCAGACCGTGGTGAGTGGCCGATCCGTCTACCGGAAGGGATGATCAGGTCGTGAGCGACCTCATCGATACCACGGAGATGTATCTCCGCACGATCTTCGAGCTCGAGGAGGAGGGGATCGTCCCCTTGCGGGCGCGCATCGCCGAACGCCTTCAGCAGTCCGGCCCCACGGTCAGCCAGACCGTGTCCCGGATGGCCCGCGACGAGCTGCTCACGGTTGAGGGCGACCGTCACCTCGAGCTCACTTCCAGAGGTCGTGACATGGCGATGCGGGTGATGCGCAAACATCGACTGGCCGAGTGCCTGCTCGTCGAGGTCATCGGTCTGCCCTGGGAGGACGTACATGCCGAGGCGTGCCGGTGGGAGCACGTGATGAGCGAGACGGTGGAGCGACGCATCCTGGAGCTGTTGAAGCAGCCAACGCACTCGCCGTTCGGCAACCCGATCCCCGGGCTCGCCGAGCTGGGCGAGCAGCAGGCCGTGGACGGCGGCCCGGTTGCCGGGCTCGACTCGGTCGCCGAGATGGACTCACGCCGGGTCACGGTCCGACGTATCGGTGAGCCGATCCAGGATGACCACGACCTGATGGCCTCGCTCAGCCGCGCCGGCGTCATGCCTGGTCAGGTGGTCAAGGTGCGACGCACCGATGCGGGGGTGCTCGTGGGCAGCGGCATGGAGTACGCCGAGCTCGACCAGGTGATGGCGTCGCACGTGTTCGTCGCGGTGGGCTGACGCGAAGCGACCGGCACAGACCCCGTCAGCCTTGCCTTGGGTACCCCCAGGGGTATACGATGGTGTTCCTTCGCTGGGCCTGCTCGAGGCGGGCTCAGGGTTCTCAACGAGCAGGAGACCCCATGCAGATCGACGATGCGGTGTCGCAGGAAGTTGTGAACCGGCTGCGACGTGCCCAGGGACAGATCGGCGGCATCATCGCCATGATCGAGGACGGTCGGAACTGCTCCGACATCGTCACCCAGCTGGCGGCGGCCTCACGCGCCATCGACCGGGCCGGATTCAAGATCGTGGCCAGCGGCATCCGGCAGTGCCAGGACGCCGAGCTGCGTGGCGAACAGCCCGCCCTCACGCGCGAACAGATGGAAAAGCTCTTCCTGGCCCTCGCCTAGTCACACCCGCAAGCTGCTGAACGTGCTTCGTCCGGCAGCGCGGGTCCCGGATCGAGAGATACCCCCCGGGGTACAAGAAAGGAAACAACGGCAATGGTGACCCAAGCCGACGTCCTCCAGCTGCAGAAGGCACTGGCGGCCGGCGCCGTCGTGATCGATGTGCGTGAGCCGTTTGAGTTCGCGTCCGGCCACGTGCCCGGTGCGGTGTCGATGCCCATGCACCTGGTGCCGCTGAAGCTTGACGAGCTACCCAAGGAGCGCAACCTCTACGTCATCTGCGCCGCAGGTAACCGCAGCTGGCAGGTGGCTCACTTCCTTGGCGAACGAGGGATCAGCGTCGTCAACGTCAACGGCGGAACGATGGCCTGGCATGCCGCCGGTCTTCCGATCGAGACCGGCTCAAGCACACACACTGTCGTCAGCGAAGGTGCGCACTCATGACCTACACCAGCACTCCCCACGTCCTCGTCATCGAGACGCCCGGCCTCGGCAACCGCGGGTACATCGCTCACGACGGCGCGCATGCGGTGGTGATCGACCCCCAGCGTGATATCGACCGCGTTGAGCATCTGGTCGCCGAGCACGGGCTGACCATCACTCACGTCCTCGAGACCCACGTGCACAACGACTATGTGACCGGTGGGCTCGAGCTCGCCCAGCGGCATGGCGCGATCTATGCGGTGGCAGCTGACTCCAATGTGCCGTTCGACCACACGCCGGTTCGTGATGGCGACACGCTGACCTCTGGAGACCTCGAGATCACCGTGCTGGCGACGCCGGGTCACACGCCGCACCATCTCTCGTACTCGATCGAGCGCGCGCCACGCCAAGGGGCTGACGCTGATACGCACCCCGGTGCGGTATTCACCGGCGGCTCGATGCTGTACGGCGCCGTGGGGCGGCCCGATCTGGTGGCACCCGAGATGACGTCAGAGCTGGCCCACGATCAGTGGCGGTCGGTCCAGCGGCTGGCCAGTGAGCTGGCGGACGAGACGCACCTCTACCCGACGCACGGTTTCGGTTCGTTCTGCGCTGCTACGCAGAACGAAGGAACCGCAGGCACGATCGGCGACGAGAAGCACACCAACCCGGCGTTGACGAACGCCGAGCAGACCTTCGTCCGAGACACTCTGGCCGGCCTCGACGTCTTTCCCGCGTACTACGCCCACATGGGTCCGGCGAACGCGGCAGGTCCCGAGTACGTCGACCTCACCCTTCCTGCACCTGCGGACTCGTCCGAGCTGCGGTCCCGCATCGAAGCAGGCGAGTGGGTCATCGACCTGCGATCGCGAGAGGTCTTTGCGGCCGGTCATCTGCGGGGCTCGCTCTCGTTCGACCTCGATGGTCCGTTCCTCGCCTACGTCGGCTGGTTGATCCCCTGGGGAACGCCGGTGACGCTGCTCGGTGAGACCACGGAGCAGGTGGAGGCGGCCCAGCGTGAGCTGGTGCGGATCGGCATAGATCGTCCGGTGGCGCAGGCGGTCGGCGGACCGGTGTTCTGGGCCGACGGTGAGTCCAACCTGTCAACTGTTGAGCGGGTCGATTTCGCCGAGCTGGCCGAGATCGTTCGGCAGTACCCCGACACCTATATCCTCGACATACGTCAGCACCTGGAGTGGAAGGCCGGTCACGTAGTCGGCGCACACCACATGCCGTTCTACCAGGTGCCAGATCGGCTGGACGAGATCCCGACCGACCGCCCCGTGTACGTCTCGTGCGGCTCGGGCTACCGGGCGGCAGCGGTGATTTCGCTGCTACGTGCCGGCGTCTTCTCACGAGGTCAGGTGCCCGACAACCTGGTGCACGTCGACGACGACTGGACCAACGCATATCGCACGTCGCTGGCCATCGAGGAAGGTCGGTCCGTCGATCGCGAGGTGGGGTGGACGTGGCTGGAGTCACGTGGCACCGCCCGGACGTACGAGCCGGCCCACGCATGAGTCTGCTGGGCGGACTCTTCAAGAGCGTTCCCTCGGTTTCGGCTCGGCAGGCGGTCGAGCTCGTCGATGCCGGGGCTGTCATGGTCGACGTGCGAAGTACGTCCGAGTGGAATGCCGGGCACGGGCCTTTCGCGCAGCACATGGCACTGCCGCAGTTGGCCCAACGGCAGCGCCGGATTCCCGAGAGCAAACAAGTCGTCGTGGTCTGTCGTAGCGGCAGCCGCTCGAGGGGAGCCACGAAGCAGCTGATCGCGGCGGGTTTTGACGCGGTCAATGTGTCTGGCGGCATGAATGCCTGGGTGCGAGTGGGTGGCCGGGTGGTGGACCGTTCCGGCAGGCCTGGACGGGTGGCGTAGCGGTGGTCCTCACAGAGCTCGTCGTCGCCGGCTTGCTCATCGGTCTGCTGCTCGGTGTGCTCGGTGCGGGCGGAGCCATCTTCACCGCCCCCCTCTTGATCTTCGGCTTCGACGTCCCGCCGCGCGAGGCAACGACGGTTTCGTTGGTCGTCGTCCTGCTGGCCGCGGCCAGCGGGCTGCTCGGTCACCGGGGGACGCGCACGGTGCAGTGGCGCGAAGGATCGGTCTTCGGTGCGGTCGGTGTGATCGCTGCGGCTACCGGGTCGTGGGTGGCCACCGTGGCACCCGAGCGCGTGCTGACCGGTGCGTTCTCGATCCTGCTCGTGCTGGCCGCGATCGCCATGGTGCGACAACCGATCGGCTCGGAGGTGCGTGGCCAGCGCAAGTCGCTGCTCGTCGTGAGTGCGGCGGCGCTGGGTGTCGGGCTGATCACCGGCTTCTTCGGAGTGGGCGGCGGGTTCATCATCGTTCCGGCACTGGTCCTGGCGCTGGGCTTCGGCATCCGCGAGGCCACGGCCACAGGTCTTCTGGTGATCTCGATCAACGCCGTCGCCGCTCTGGTGGTGCGCGGGCCCGAGTACCTCGACTGGTCGATCGCCATTCCGATGGCCGCCGGCGCTGTGGCCGGATCGTTCGCCGGGGCCAAGCTGGCCCCCCGGATGCCGCGCGAAAGGCTGCGACAGGCCTTTGCCGCACTCATGGTCGGTGCGGCCGTGATGCTCGGGGTGCAGACAGCGTTGTCCTGACCGAACTTCTTACGGCCCGGTGACCGATTGGTCACAGAGGTCGCTCCAGGTCGCGCTTCGACGAACCACCCACCTACCGTGGCCGGGTGGACCTCAGCACCGTGCTCGTTGCGCTGACCGCCGGAATGGTGGCGGCGTTCAATCCATGTGGGTTCGCGTTGCTCCCGGCCTACCTCGCTCTCTTCCTCGGTGACCAGGCCGGCGCGCGGTCGACGTCCTCGGTGGCCAGGGCCCTTGCCGTGGGGGCCGCCGTCACCACGGGATTCGTTGCGGTCTTCGGTCTGGCCGGGATCTTGATCTCCGGCTTCGCGCTCCAGGTGTCGGCCTGGACTCCCTACGCCACGGTTGCCGTCGGTCCACTCCTCGTGGCGTTGGGAATCTGGTTGGTCACCGGGCACGAGCTGTCGATCCGGCTCCCGCGTTGGTCGCGGGTACCCGACCAGGGCCTCGTGGGGATGTTCACCTACGGCGTCATCTATGCCACCGTGTCGTTGTCATGCACGATCCCGGTGTTCCTGGTCGCCGTGGTCGGCACCTTCCGCGCCGACAGCTTCGTCGCTGGCGTCGCCGTGCTGCTGGCCTATGCCGCGGGAATGGGCCTGGTGCTGACGGCTCTGGCGGTGGCTCTGGCCCTGGCACGTGACGGTGCGGTGCAGCGCAGCCGCTCGGTTCTGCCCTGGCTCAACCGGATCTCGGGAGTGCTGCTGATCCTCGCTGGTGCCTACGTCACGTGGTACGGCTACGTCGAGATCCGGGTGCTCGGTGGTGACCTGGTCGAGCGTGGACCGGTGGACACGGTCGCGCAGTGGAGCGGTGAGATCTCGACGTTCATCGAAGCGCATCGCGGGGTGCTCGCCATGGGCGCCGCGATGCTGGTGCTGGCAGGGACGGTGTGGTGGCGGTGGCGACGGCGATCGGTAGTCGACGAAGTAACAGACCGAGAGGCACACGTATGAGAATCCACAGCTGGACATCCGACCGCGCTCTGGCGATGGCTGCGCTGGGCATCGCCCTCGGCCTGACGCTCGCGGCTTGCGGCTCGGCGACCGAGTCAGCCTCGCCGGTGTCTCCGTCGGCTGGCTCCACTGACAGCGGTCAGCAGAACGACGGTGGACAGGAGAAGGCGGCGAAGAAGGACAAGGACGCCGATCCCGCAGTCGACACGTCCAAAAGCGTGCTCCCATCGGTCCAGGTCAAGGACGTCGCTGGCGGCGAGCTCGACCTGGCGGGGCTGGTGCCGAGCCAGACTCCGCTCCTGTTGTGGGCCTGGGCGCCGCACTGCCCGGTGTGCGCCGGTGAGGCTCCTGGCGTCGAGGCGTTCGCCAAGAAGAACGCGAATGCCGTGACGGTGGTGGGAATCGGTACGCAGGACGACCTTCCGCAGGCCGAAGACTTCGTCAGCACCTACGGGGTCGCCACCCCGCAGATGCTCTGGGACCCCGGGTTCGAGTCGTGGCAGGCCCTGGAGATCACCGGTCAGCCGACGTGGATCCTCCTCTCGCCGGGCGGTGAAGAGCTCGGTCGCTGGCAGGGTGGCCTGCCCGAGAACGAGATTCTCGCCAACGTGTGACAGACGTCTGAGCAGCTGGGCCTACGCTCAGAGGATGAACCTCAGCACTGGATCTGCGCGCCGCTCCCACATCATCGGGGGCAAAGATGTGAGCGGCGACGCATGGACGCCGAACATCAACCCCAGTGACACGAGCGACGTCGTCGGCGAGTACGCGCACGCCAGCGAGGCCGACGCTGCGGCGGCGGTCGAGGCCGCTTGCGCGGCACTGCCGCGCTGGGCCTTGGCCACACCCCAGGAGCGGGCCGACGTCCTGGACCGGGCGGGCAGCGAGGTGATCGCGCGGGCCGACGAGCTCGGAGACCTGCTCGCGCGGGAAGAGGGCAAGACGCTGCCCGAGGCGCGCGGCGAGGTGATCCGGGCGGGGCAGATCCTGAAGTTCCACGGAGGTCAGGCGCTGCGGAACGCCGGCGAGATCATCGACTCGGTGCGTCCGGGCCTCGAGGTCACGGTGACTCGCGAGCCACTTGGTGTGGTGAGCGTCATCACTCCGTGGAACTTCCCGATTGCGATTCCGGCCTGGAAGATCGCTCCTGCTCTGGCGTACGGGAACACCGTGGTGTTCAAGCCAGCCGAGCTCGTGCCCGGATCGGCCTGGGAGCTGGCGGACACGCTGCGTCGGGCTGGCCTTCCTGAGGGCGTGCTCAACCTGGTCATGGGGTCGGGGCGAGAGATCGGATCGGTCCTCACCGGCAGCCCGGACATCGACGGCATCACGTTCACCGGATCGGTGCTGACCGGAGAACGGATACTTCAGACGGCGACTCCGCAACGCACGCGGGTGCAGCTGGAGATGGGGGGCAAGAACCCCTTGGTCGTCCTTGATGACGCCGATCTCGATATCGCCGTCGACGTGGCGTTGCAGGGGGCGTTCGGGTCGACGGGCCAGCGCTGCACGGCGTCCAGCCGATTGATCGTCACCCGTGGCATCCATGACCGTTTCGTCGCAGCCCTCTCCGCGGCGATGCGCGGCTGGCGGGTCGATGACGCCAGGACCGAAGGAACACAGATGGGACCGGTCGTCGACGCCACCCAGCTGGCGCAGGACGAGCACTACCTGCGCACGGCAACCACCGAGGGCGGCCAGGTGATCGGTGGCGAGCGCGTCGAGCGGGCCGCCTCCGGGCACTTCTTGGCACCGGCGCTGGTGGTCGGGACCGACAGCTCGATGACGGTGAACCGTGAGGAAGTGTTCGGGCCGGTCGCATCGGTGATCGAGGTCGACGACTACGACGAGGCACTGGCAGTGGCCAACGACACCGAGTTCGGACTCTCCAGCGGGATCGTCACGTCATCCCTGGCCGCGGCGACGCACTTCCGCAGGCACTCAGGCGCCGGCATGGTGATGGTCAATGTGCCGACAGCGGGCGTCGACTACCACGTTCCGTTTGGTGGCCGGCGAGCATCGTCGTTCGGGCCGCGTGAGCAGGGCACCTACGCCAGAGAGTTCTTCACGGTGGCCAAGACGGCGTATGTGAAGGCATAACTCACCTCGCCGTAGGCCGCCGCTTGTCGGTCGTTGGGACGCCTACTTTGGTCCTGGCGATCGATACCCAGCTCTACCGGTTGTGCCTATGCTGCTCCCGAGCAGATCGCCGCTGGATGTTGGCGCCGCAGATGGTGTGGCTGGTCACGCCACAGACGGAGGGAGTGCACGTGCAACGCAATCACCGATGGGCCGTAGTTCTGGGTGCCTTCGCGGTCATGCT
This sequence comes from Actinomycetes bacterium, assembly GCA_024644345.1. Lineage (GTDB taxonomy): Bacteria > Actinomycetota > Actinomycetes > JAHEKZ01 > JAHEKZ01 > JAHEKZ01. The sequence continues at coordinate 11,686 of JAHELE010000049.1, forward strand.
GGCGGTCGTCCCGCCGGCGTCAGCTGGCAATGACTTCAGCACAACCACGTCGACCGCCGCTGGTGTCTCGACCTGGGACAGCGACATGATCAACATCGAGCAGGTCTCGCAGACAGGCAAGGGAACATACGTGGCCGTGCTCGATACCGGTCTTGTTCCGAACTGGCAGGACTACTTCCCGAAACAGCGGATCGCGACCAAGCTTGGCAAGGGCTTCGTCCAGAACGTCTCGTTCAAGGCCAAGCAGGACGTCTGTGGCGTCGGCGTCGAGGTGGGCGACTTGCGTGAGACGGGCTACATCGGCTCGAGTAGCTCGACGCACGGCACCCACGTGACCAGCACGATCATCGGGTACAACTACCGCTCCAATACCGATGCAGCCCAGGGGTACGTGCTACCGCCCATCCAGGTACGGGGCATCGCGCCTGAGGCAACGATCATCCCCGTCAAGGTGCTGGCCGACTATCAGCTCCCCTCCCTGCCTCAGTGTGACTACCCGAGCCAGTCGGCGACGATCAACTTCGGAACCAGCGAGATGGTCGCCGCCGGCATTGACTACGTGACCTCGCTGGCCAACAAGGGCTACCGGCCGATGGTCATCAACATGAGCCTTGGCGCGTCGGGTGAGGACATCAGCGCCGTGGAACGGGCCGCCATCGACCGGGCTATCTCTGCCGGCGTCATCGTGGTTGCCTCAGCTGGTAACGAGGGTGAAGACGGCATGGGCAGCCCGGGCAACTACGCCCCCGTGATCTCGGCGGGCTCGGTCGGTTGGACCGGTGAGTGGGTCACCCCGGGGACCGTGCCCGGTGGCCCGGCCCCTGACCGATACCGCATGTGGTGGCTGCAGGGCGAGGGTCTGAGCAGCAGCATCCTGCCGGGGACCGGCGACGTCCCTGAGCGGGGTTCTGGCCTGCAGAATGTGACGTACCTGAGCGACTTCAGTAGCCGAGCGTTGCAGGGCGCCTCCTACCCTCAGCAGCTCGACGTGCTCGCCCCCGGTTCCTGGGTGCGAGGGCCGTTCCCAGGTGACCCGGGATACAACCACCTGCCTTGGTGGTCGAACGGGATCGCCGACCTCGTGGGAAACAACGCTGGCAACTTCTACTACGTGGGCGGAACTTCGATGGCCGCCCCGCACGTAGCGTCACTGTCTGCGCTCGCGCTGCAGAAGGACCCAGGCCTCGGACAGGCCGCAGTGGAGTCTGCGCTCAAGAGTTCGGCCATGCCATTGCCGGCCACCGGGTCGAATATCGTGAGCAACGGGTCCGTACCTGCCGCGTGGGAAACCATTTCGTGGGACACAACCTGCGGTCCCTACTCGTGCGACCCCGTTGGCGCGGGCCTTATTCAGGCGGACCTGCTGCTGAACTGACCTGCCCGGAGCGGATGACCGTCCCGGGGTCAAGGACTCGGCGAAACCGGTCGATAGCGGACAGTCGGGATCCTTTCTGGGTGGAGGTGCACTGTGGGCTGGGAGCCGCCCCAGAACGATGCCTCGCGCTATCACCGCGGTTGGACCGGGAACGGACGGACCGAGATCATTCGGCACCTCGTTCTCGCGATCGACCGGTACGAGGAAATGACTCAGCTGGCCTTTGGTGCCGCCACCGCGGTGGCGGAGATCATGGCGGCGTCCAGTGCGCATGTGACCCTGATCGAGGACACCCAGTTCCGTGACCTGGTCAACGTTGGCCACCTCGAGCCAGGGCAGGTCACCTTTCCGGATGATCAGGTATACGCGCTGGACACGTTTCCCGCGGCTGCCGAGCGACTGCTGTCGCACCGGGGGTATTTGAGTACCGACAATCTCGCCGTGGTCACCGAGTATCTGAGGCACCAACCCACGTCAGCGCCCTCCTCGTTCCTTGGCGTCCCGATCGTTGCCCAGGGCCAGGTCTTCGGCGAGCTGTTCCTGTGCCGGTTGCCCACGGAACCGGAGTTCACCCACGAGGACCTCGAGCTCACCATGGACCTCGGCACCGTCCTGGGCAGTCGTATCCCGGACGTCCAGGCGATGGAGCTGGAGGCTCGGGCCTGAGTGGCTGCCGAAACTTCTTCAGAAGTTGTGCATCCACCGGAGCGAATGCGTCGGAAGGAGAGGTGTTAAGCAACTCACCTTCTGGAGGACACTCATGAAGCTTCGTTCACGCGCCGTTGCGCTCGCCGCCGCCGCCGGGCTGGCCGCCGCCCCATTGATGATGGCCGGTACCGCCCAGGCCGCGCCTGGCACCACCTCGCTAGGCGAGGTTCTGCTCGCCGACACCGTCGAGGGCCAGCCCAGCTTTGACAAGAACGGTCGCGACTTCGACATCCTGACTGCGGCAGTGCTGGCAGTCCTGGGCACGTATGAAGGTTCGGACGTTGGCCTCCTGCTCGACGGCAACGTGACCCTGACCGCCTTCATCCCGACCGACAAGGCCTTCGAGCGGACCGCAGGCGACCTAGGGATCACCGCCAAGAACGAGGCCAAGCTCACCGGCAAGCTGGTGGACGCTCTCGGTGTCGACGCCATCGAGCAGATCCTGCTGTACCACGTCGTTCCTGGCGCCAAGATCAACGCCAAGGCTGCTGCGCAGGCTGACGACGTCAAGCTCGACATGGCCAACGGTCAGACCGTGAAGGTCAACGTGACCAAGGACGGCATCCTGCTCAAGGACAAGGCGCGCGACATCGCCAACCCCATGGTCAAGGTGACCGACATCAACAAGGGCAACAAGCAGATCGCTCACGCCATCAACCGCGTCCTGCTCCCCAAGCTCTGAGCTGGATGTCGATCTGATCGAAGCAGTGGGACCCCCTCCGATGAGGGGGTCCCACTTTCGTTCGTTGAGGAGGCCTAAGGGCGCACCGAGGCCTCGGCCTCCTCGATGACGGACGCTCCTTCGACGATCGCTCCGTGTGGTTCGACCCGCAGGGGTCGGGCTGCCCACGCCGGGAGCCACCAGTTCCAGCGCCCGAAGAGCGAGACAAGAGCCGGAACAAGCAGGGCCCGTACCAGCGTGGCGTCCAGCAGGATGCCGAAGCCGAGGGCCGTCGCAAACACCTTGATGTCGGTGCCCGGGGACGACGCAAGGGCGATGAAGGCGAAGAACAGGATCAGCGCGGCCCCCGTGACCAGACGCCCGGTTCGACCAAGACCCTGCGTGACCGAAGCGCCGGTGTTGCCGGTGTCGTCGTACTCCTCCCGCATCCTGGTCAGGATGAAGACCTCGTAGTCCATGGAGAGACCGAACAAGAAGGCGAAGATCAGCACCGGTAGCCAGAAGGTGATCGAGCCGGTAGCCGAGATGCCGAAAATCGCTTCCGATCCGTTGCCCTCCTGCCAGAACCAGACGACGACACCGAACGTGGCCGCGACCGACGCGATGTTCAGGATGACGGCCTTCAGCGGCAGGAGCAATGAACGGAATGCCCGCGCCAGCAGGAGGAACGTGACGAGGGCGATGATCGCGATCACCCACGGGAAATTGCCGTATACCGCATCGATGTAGTCGAGGACGATCGCTGCAGCGCCCGCCGTGCCGGCGAACCCAGGCACGTCGGCATTGGCGTCGTTGACGCGCGTGACGACCGACGCGTTCGTGCTGTCCACCGCCTCTTCGGTCGGTATTCCGATCGAGATCTGAGTGGCGTCCGTTGACCAGGCGGGGCTGGTCGGGGCGAAGGCCGCGGACACCCCGTCGACTGCACCAGAGTTGGTCACGACGGAGTCGGTTGACGAGTGACGCGCCTGTGCCGAGTCACCTTCGACGAGCATCTCCAACGGAGAGACCACCCCGTCGGGAACACCTCCTTCGGTCAGCAGCAGCAGCGCGTCGTGTGCGGAGCCGGAGGAGGCGAGGGAGGACGTCTGCGCCTGTCCGATCTTGATGCCGAACACCGGAGCGATCAGCAGGGCGAGAAGAGCCAACCCCACTCCGGCTGCTACCCAACGACGTCGAACGATCATCGCCGCCCAGGAAGCCCAGGCTCGGGATGCCTTGTTCTCGTGTCGCAGTTTCGGCCAGTCGACGCGTGGGCCGATACCGCCGAGAAGGGCTGGAAGCAAGGTCAGAACGACCACGGTGCTGACCACCGGGATGAGCATCCCGCCGAGTCCCATACTGCGGAGGAACGGCACAGGAATGATCAGCAGGGCGATCAGGCTGATGGCCACGGTGCCCGCACTGGCGACGACCGCTCGGCCCGCCGTGGCCATCGCAATCGTGACGGCCTCCTGGTTCTCGCGGCCGTGGTCACGTTCCTCCCGCCATCGGGTCACGAGCAACAGCGAGTAGTCGATGGCAACACCGAGCCCGACGAGCGATATGAGGAACTGCACGATGAAGCTCATGTCCGTGAGGTACGTGAGCAGCAGGACGACGGTGAAGGTCGTGAGGATCGAGACCGCCGCGATCAGCAAGGGGACGAGTGCGAGCAGCGATGCGAAGAGGAAGAGCAGTACCGCGAGTGCCCCTAGAGCACCGAGCAGGGTCTCGAACAAGACGCTTGGGGCTTCGGTGTCTGAGGACTCACCGATGGCGAGCATGTCGTAGCTGGTGAGCGTCCACTCGAATCCGGTTTGCTCGGTAGCCGCCTGGAGGATCGGAGCCATCTGTTCGCTGGGAAGCGGTGCATCGAAACTGTCCGGGAAGGGCACGAAGACCAGGGCGTACGTGGTCCTGCCGTCCTCGGTGAGGAACACGTCGTCGCCGGTGTTGTCGTAGTCCGCCGTGCGCAGACCAGGAATCTCTGTGGTGATCTGGTCGAAGACGGCGGTGATCTCGTCCATGTTGTCGAGCGCCGTCTCGCCCTCCGGGACGGTGGCGATCGGGATGAACGGTTGGGTGGATCCGCCGTTGCCGTACTGCTCGATGATCTCCACCGACGTCTCGTAGCCTGGTTGCCCTGGGAGCGAGAAGTCGGTCGTCAGACGCTCAGTCGCTGCACCGGCTGCAACCACGCCGACGACAAACATGGCCGCCCAGAAGGCCATCACCCAACGCCGGTGACGCAGGACGAAATCGGCGAGTCGTTCCATGGGGTGCTCCCGGTGACTGGCGTGTGGGGTAGGGCGCACTTGCTGGGTATGGGGAACCCGGGGGACACAGTAGCGAGACACGCCTGAGGCCGTCATCCACTTACCGGCCAACGGGCCACCCCGACTAGGCTCACCGCCGTGCTGGCGGTCACGAGTGTGCGGCCCGGAGGGCCAGACGTCCTTGAGCTGGAGGAGGTCCCCGAACCCGTCCCCGGCGCCCACGAGGTGCTCGTCGAGGTCGCCGCAGCGGGGGTCAACCGCGCTGATCTGCTTCAGCGGGAAGGCAGGTATCCGCCACCGGAGGGGGCCTCCCCGTACCTGGGTCTGGAGTGCTCTGGACAGATTGCCGCCGTCGGTCGCGAGGTCCTCCACTGGCAGGTGGGGGACGAGGTATGTGCCCTCCTGGCGGGGGGCGGGTACGCGGAGCGGGTCGCGATCCCTCAGCACCAGCTGATGCCCGTTCCTGCCGGCGTCTCGCTGGTGGACGCGGCGGCCCTGCCCGAGGCGACCTGCACTGTGTGGTCCAACCTGGTGATGGTGGCTGGGCTGTCTCGAGGCGAATCCGTCCTGGTCCACGGCGGGGGGTCTGGCATCGGAACGATGGCCATCCAAGTTGCTTCCCTGGTCGGCGCTCGGTCTTTCGTCACATGCGGGTCGCAGCGCAAGGTCGACGCGTGTCTGGCCCTTGGCGCGGTGGAGGCGATCAACTACCGGGAACAGGAATGGGGAGATGCCCTCCGGGCGATGACCGAAGGGCGTGGCGTGGACGTCATTCTCGACATCGTCGGCGCCAAGTACCTCCCCGCCAACCTTCGGGCACTGTCGCGGGGTGGCCGCCTCGTAGTGATCGGAATGCAGGGCGGGCGGACAGGTGAGCTCGATCTCGGCAGGATGCTCACCCAGCGGCTGTCGGTCTTCGGGACGACCCTGCGCTCGCTCTCACCAATGGCAAAGGGCGAGATCATCAACGCTGTCGTCCAACAGGTGTGGCCAGCGCTCTCGTCCGGACAGGTGCGGCCGGTCGTCGACCGCGTCCTTCCGTGGACCGAGGCGGCCGAAGGGCATCGGGTTCTCGAGGCGGGCGACAACATCGGCAAGGTGCTACTTCAGGTGGGCGACGGCAATCGAGACGGTAGGGAGAGCGGCGATGGATCACCCTGAGCGGACCTCACCGATGGGTGGGGTCGAGGCGTACACACCGGCCGAGATTGCGCGAATGGTCGAGTCCAAGGGCGTGACCAAAGCAGGAGCGGCCGTCTTCCCGACCTTCGTGCTGGGGGTACTGGCCGGTGCCTTCATCGCGTTCGGGGCGGTGCTCTCGACCATTGTCGGTACGGGATCGGAGCTCGGGATCGGCCCAACCCGGTGGCTCGCGGGTATTGCGTTCTCGCTCGGACTGATCCTCGTCGTCATCGCAGGTGCGGAGCTCTTCACGGGCAACAACCTCGTGGTCATGAGCCTGGTCGACGGCCACATCACGCTGACGCAGCTGCTGCGCAACTGGGTGGTGGTGTTCGTCGGGAACTTGGTGGGTGCCATATCGGTCGTCATCGCGGTGTGGCTCGCCAAGAGCTGGGAGCTAGGTGGCGGTGACGTTGGTGCGTCGGCGCTGTCGATCGCGGCAGTGAAGACCTCGCTGCCGTTCGAAGTGGTATTTGTCCGTGGGATCCTGTGCAATGTGCTGGTCTGCCTCGCTGTGTGGTTGGCGATGGCGGGTAAGACGTTGGTCGACAAGGTCGTCGCCATCATCTTTCCGATTGCCGCCTTCGTCGCCGCCGGCTTCGAGCACTCGATCGCCAACATGTACTTCATCCCGCAAGGAATGCTGCTCAAGGGGGAACCGGAAGTCGTAGACGCGGCAGAGGCCTCGGGGCTGACCCCTGATCAGCTGGAGTCACTGGATTGGAGTGGGATGGTCAGCAATCTGACCGCAGCAACCTTGGGCAACATCATCGGTGGTGGTGTGCTGGTGGGGCTGACCTACTGGTTCGTGTACTTGCGCCCT
>JAHELE010000156.1 GCA_024644345.1 Actinomycetes bacterium
AGATCCGAAGGGCACCTATCGGGTCGCCGCCCTCGCCGAAGTAGGCAGCCGGCGAGGTGATCACGTGGTAGATCCGACCACCGATGATGCCGAACGGAACCGCCCAGACCGCAACGTCGACAACGACGCCGCTCTCGCCACCCCTGGCCCGCCAGCGTCGATCGCCGATCCAGATGGCCAGGGCAATGCCGAGAATGATCGCAACGGCATAGCCCCGCAGCGGGAAGAACCCGATGTTCCAGACGCCGTCGCCAGGGCTCGGGATGAACAGCATCAGAACTCCGCCCTCACTGCTGCTGGGCCTTCAGTGCCTTGTCGATCGCGGCATTGAGGTCGCCGGCGGGGTCGAACTTCTCGCCGTCGACGAAGACCGTGGGCGTGCCGGTGATCCCCGCGCCACTCTGGCTCGCCGCTACCTGCTCGACCCAGCCCGCGTAGGTCTGGTCGGTGACGCAGGTAGTCCAGTCGTCTCCTTCGATGCCGACGTCGTTACCCCACCCGACGAGGTCGTCTGTGCTCCAGGCGGGCTGTCCCGGCACCTCCGCCGGTTGGTTCTTGTAGACCGTCAGGTGGAAATCGAGGGCTTGCTGTGACCCCTCATCCGCAGCACATCCGAAGGCATTGGCCGCCTCAACCGATGAGTTATTACCCAGTTTACTGTCGAGGAACGAGAGTGGATGGATCGTCAAGGTGATCTCACCCTCATCAACCCTCTTCTCGAGAGCAGTTCCGTAGTCCTGCTCAAATTCCTTACAGAACGTGCACTGGAAGTCCTCCCACAACGCGACGTCGACCGTGCCGTCGCCGAAGACGACGCCTCCCCCTTGCTCCTGCACGAGCGCCGGCAACGCTGCATCGGTGGGGCCTTCGTCATTGGACGCCCGCCACGCATAGCCGATGATCAGCACTGCGACGACGCCGACGGCCACGGCGATCACGATGTTCGACGTCTGTCGCTTGCGGCGATCTGCCTTCGCCTGCTGGGCACGTTCGGCAGCCAGTCGGTCGCGAGCACCCCGCTTGCCCTGCCTGGCCGGCTTACCCGACGGCCCTTTCTCTTGCCCCTTCGCTCGCTCGGTCACGGCTGCGGCTCCTGTTCGTCATCGATCGCTGCTAGTCGCGCACGCTCATCTTCTCGGCTGTACGCAGCGTCCTCACCTGGGGGGCGCCGGTGCTGCCCCTTAGCCAGTTCCGCGTCGTCATCCCACTCGTCGTAGAGACCAAGGTCGCCGGTGCCCGCCCGCCCACTGCGGTCCCACGCCCATCGGGTGGCCGGAAATACGACGAGCCAGGCAGCCATGGCAGCGAAGCTGAGATCACGCAGAAGCACGGGAAGGTAGTTCGCCTCACCCTCAGGCACCGCCCCGCCACCTCCGAAGCAGCCACAGTCGATCGAGAGGCCACGCGCCCAGGCCGACGCCACACCCACCACGAAGGCCGTCATCAGGGCTCCGGCGACGATGGCACTGACGCGGGTGGCGATTCCGAGGAGGAGCGCCACTCCGAGAGCCAGTTCGAACAGCGGCAGTGCGTAACCGACGAACTCACCGACGCTGGTGGGCAAGATCTCATAGGCCTGCACGGCCATCACCGCCTGCCGCGGCTCAGCGACCTTGGCGCCCCCACTCCACAGCAGGACACCGGCCAGCCCGATGCGTAGCACGGTCGAGATCCACAGCTGCGGAGCCGAGGAGCGGAAGCGAGCCATCACGTACCTCCCGGGGCGCCGACCCCGACGCGTAGCTCGGCGGCGAGCGCACGGACCCCCTCGATCCCGGCCTCCGTCGACTCCGCATCGAGCAGCGCTCGGACAAAAGCCGAACCCACGATCACCCCGTCCGCGAACTGAGCGATCTCAGCGGCCTGGCCGCCGCTGGACACCCCAAGTCCCACGCAGATCGGGAGCGAGGTCTGGGCACGCGTGCGCTCGACCAGCTCACGCGCTGCGGGCGCCACCTGATCGCGGGCACCGGTCACCCCCATGACCGCCGCGGCATAGACAAAACCCGAAGCCGCCGCCGTCGTGAGCGCAATCCGGTCGTTGGTGGACGACGGCGCCACGAGAAAGACACGGGCAAGCCCTTCGCGCTCGCTGGCGGTGAGCCAATCCCCCGCTTCCTCAGGAGTGATGTCGGCAGTGATGACCCCCGAGCCACCCGCCTCGGCCAGTGCGTGGGCAAAACGATCGACCCCGAACCGTTCGATCGGGTTCCAGTAGCTCATCACCAGCGTCGGCACGCCCGTCTGGGCCACAGCGCGAACGGTGTCGAGCACATCTGAGGTGGTGGCACCCGTCTGCAACGCACGGTCGACCGCTGCCTGGATCGTCGGGCCATCGAGCAGCGGATCGGAGTAGGGCAGACCCACCTCGATGGCATCCACCCCTCCTTCGACCATCGCGACCATGGCGTCGATCGCCCCGTCGACCGTCGGAAATCCCGCCGGCAGGTACCCGATCAGGGCGGCTCGCCCCTCGGCGCGAGTGCGCTCGAAGAGCTCGGGCAGCGAGCTCACGCCCCACCCTCTCCTGCGGAGATACCGAACCAGGACGCGGCCGTCGCGACGTCTTTGTCTCCTCGGCCGGAGAGGTTCACCAGCACGACCGCGTCCGGCCCAAGGTCACGGCCCACCTGGAGGGCGCCAGCCACCGCATGCGCCGACTCGATCGCGGGGATGATTCCCTCTGTTCGACAGACCAGCTCGAAGGCCGCCATCGCCTCGGCGTCGGTGACCGGCGCGTACGTCGCCCGCCCCGTCTCGTGCAACCAGGCATGCTGAGGACCAACCCCCGGATAGTCCAAACCGGCCGAGATGGAGTGCGATGCGACCGTCTGGCCCATCTCGTCCTGCATCACGTACGTGCGCGTCCCGTGCAGCACCCCCGGCGACCCACCGGCCATGCGCGCGGCATGGCGTCCAGTCTCGACACCGTCGCCACCTGCTTCGAAGCCGTAGAGCCGCACGCCCACGTCGCCGAGGAACGCGGTGAAGATGCCCATCGCATTCGAGCCGCCTCCGACACACGCAACGACCGCATCGGGAAGGGCCCCGGTGAGGTCGAGCACCTGTTGCCGTGCCTCATCGCCGATGACGCGCTGGAAGTCGCGCACCATGGTGGGGAACGGATGCGGGCCCGTCACGGTGCCGAGGATGTAGTGAGTCCGGTCCACAGTGGTCACCCAGTCGCGCATCGCATCATTGATGGCGTCCTTGAGCGTCTGGCTACCGGTCTCGACAGCCACGACCTCGGCGCCCAGCAGCTCCATCCGCGCCACGTTGAGCGCCTGCCGCCGGGTGTCCTCGGCCCCCATGTAGACCGTGCACTCCAGACCCAGCAACGCGCAGGCAGTGGCGGTCGCCACGCCGTGTTGGCCGGCGCCCGTTTCGGCGATCACTCGAGTCTTACCCATCCGCTGGGTCAGGAGGGCCTGTCCCAGGACGTTGTTGATCTTGTGCGAGCCGGTGTGGTTGAGGTCCTCGCGCTTGAGCAGTATCCGCGCGCCTCCAGCGTGCTCGGCCAGTCGCGCCGCATCGGTCACGGGGCTGGGACGCCCCGTGTAGGTGCGTTGGAGGTGCGCCAAGGTGGCGATGAAGTCAGGGTCGGTCCGGGCCTGTTCGAAGGCCGCGGTGAGCTCGTCCAACGCGGCAACGAGCGCCTCCGGAACGAACCGGCCCCCGAAGCGCCCCCAGTGCCCCGTGGAGTCCGCGTCGTACCCGTCGACGGACGTCTGCTGCGATGGCGAGTCGATGCTCATGGGGCTCCCCTTGTCGAACTCGGATGCGATCCGGCAGCGACCAATTCGGCCACAGCCGTGCGCGGGTCATCACCGGTCACCAACGCCTCGCCAACCAACACGGCATGCGCTCCCTGTTGGGCGTACGACACGACGTCAGCGGGTCCGCGAATCCCCGACTCGGCAATGAGCACGACCCCAGCAGGAACGGCCGGCGATACTCGGGCGAACGTGGTCGGATCGACCTCGAGGGTCTTGAGGTTACGTGCGTTCACACCGATCACCCGCGCACCCGCCGCACGAGCTCGTTCGACGTCCGCGGCGTCATGCACCTCGACCAACGGCGTCAGGTCCAGCGACTCGGCGCGCTCAATTAGCGAGACCAGAGCCTCCTGTTCGAGCGCGGCAACGATCAGCAGCACCAGGTCGGCGCCGGCCTCTCGCGCCTCCCACAGCTGATAGCTCGTGACGATGAAGTCTTTGCGTAGGAGGGGGATGTCGACCGCCGCACGAACCGCCCGCAGGTCGTCGAGTGAGCCTCCGAACCGCCGTTGCTCGGTGAGCACGGAGATCACTGACGCGCCACCGGCCGCGTAGTCAGTGGCGAGGGCCGCTGGATCGCTGATCGCCGACAGAGCACCTTTGGACGGCGACGACCGCTTCACCTCGGCAATGACCGCTACGCCAGGGTGATCGCACAGGATGCGGAAACCGTCGAGGGGCGCCGGTCGGTCAGCAACCATGGCCTTGAGCTCGTCAAGCGGCCGGGCAGCCTGACGCACGGCAAGGTCTTCCCGCACTCCTGCGACGATCTGGGCCAGGACGCTCATCGTTCCAGGGTATCGCCGCAGGATCGGCGAACTCGCTGCGACCCGTCAGCCGGTCGCGGCGAAGATCACGACAAGGACCACCGGTGCGACCGCCATTCATCGCGCGATGACGCCCGCACCGGAAGAGGTGACGGTGGGTAGCTCATCGACGGACTAGGCAGCGGAGTCGAGGTACGGGAACCACGGCAGGTTGCGGACGACGAAGAACACGATCGATACCGCGCCCAGTG
>JAHELE010000157.1 GCA_024644345.1 Actinomycetes bacterium
GGTCGCCCTCTCAGGCCGGCTACCCGTCGTCGCCTTGGTGGGCCATTACCCCACCAACTAGCTGATAGGCCGCGGGCCCATCCCTGACCGAAAAACTTTCCAACCTCGACGATGTCGTCGAAGCTCGTATCCGGTATTAGCCCCGGTTTCCCGGGGTTATCCCAGTGTCAGGGGCAGGTTGCCCACGTGTTACTCACCCGTTCGCCACTAATCCCCAGGGCAAGCCCTGGTTCATCGTTCGACTTGCATGTGTTAAGCACGCCGCCAGCGTTCGTCCTGAGCCAGGATCAAACTCTCCGTGAAAAAACTTTGAGTTTCTGCCCTCGGCCAGTGACCGAGAACAGTGATCCCGCGATCATCTCCGAAGAGAGGATCGGTTCTCATTGTCTTGCTGTTGCTCGCATCCGTCAGACGGGGTCTAACGTCACGAGCGCCAAATGCTTGGCATCGCTGTTTGACACACTGTTGAGTTCTCAAGGTTCGAGCGCGCACCGAAGTAAGCCGTCTCCGGCTGTTTTCAGGGCAACCACGTCAGACTAGCACGCCTGACGATTCGGTCCAAATCGGTTGTTCTGTTCTTCCGGCACCCGCTGCGCCTCCTCGCGGAGGGCAGTTCGTGAACGCCGGACCCGAACGCTAGCACGCGGAGTGCTGGCTCCCCCGGGGGGGTCGGTGGCCCTCAGCGACCGGCCATCATGTCCGTTCCTCGCTGAGCGCGTCGCAGACACTAGGGCCCGTCAGGCCCTTCGTCAAATCACCGGGGCCTCCCGGTCAGACCAGCTCGACACCGGCGATCGCGCGCTTGCCACGCCGAAGCACCAGCCATCGCCCGTGGACGAGGTCGTTGGCGGTGGGACGCCAGTCAGCGTCGGTCACACGCGCGTTGTTGACGTACGCGCCCCCTTCCTCAATGGCCCGTCGGGCGGCGGACTTGCTGGCGGTGAGCTCAGTCGCGACGAGGAGGTCGACGACAGGGGGAAGCTCTCCAGCAGGGACGCTCACGTGGGGCGCCTCATGCAGCGCCGCCCCCAAGGTCGCGGGGTCGAGCGACCCGAGCTCACCCTTGCCGAAGAGCGCGGCGCTGGCTTCCTGTACACGCGCGGTGTTCTCGGCACCGTGCACCAGGGTGGTGATGTCTTCGGCAAGAGCTCGCTGACCCGCACGCAGGTGTGGCCGCTCGATCGTGTCTGCCTCGATGGCGACGATGTCATCCCGTTGGCGAAAGGTGAGCCGGCGGAGCAGCGAGGCGACCAACGTGTCTTCAGTGTTGATCCAGAACTGGTAGAAGGCGTAGGGCGAGGTCAGGGCAGGATCGAGCCAGACGGCACCTCCTTCACTCTTGCCGAACTTCTCGCCGTCAGACTTGGTGAGGAGGGGCGTCGTGAGCGCGTGAGCGTGACGTCCGGTGACTCGTCGGATGAGGTCCACGCCCGCGGTGATGTTTCCCCACTGGTCCGACCCACCGATCTGCAGCGTGCAGTCGTGGCGCCGAAACAGCTCGAGGTAGTCATGAGACTGCAACAGCTGGTAGCTGAACTCGGTGTAGCTGATGCCGGTCGAAGCCAGTCGCGCTGCCACCGCCTCCCGATCGAGCATCCGGTTGACCGAGAAGTGTTTTCCGATGTCTCTCAGGAACTCGATCGCGGTCAATGACTGCGTCCAGTCGAGGTTGTTCACCAGTCGCGCCGGCGCCTGGTGCTGATCGGAGAAGTCGAGAAACTGCGACAGCTGTCCCCTGATCCGTTCAACCCACCCCGCCACGACGTCCGGCTCGTGCAGCTGTCGCTCACCGCTCGAGCGCGGGTCACCGATCAGCCCGGTTGCCCCTCCCACAAGCGCCAACGGTCGGTGGCCCGACTCCTGGAAGCGCCGCAGGGTCAGAACTTGAAGGAGGTGACCGACATGCAGGCTCGGAGCGGTCGGGTCGAATCCGCTGTAGAGGGTGCGTTCTCCTGCTCGAAAGTGCTCGGCGAGCGCCCCTTGATCGGTGCTCTGCGCGATAAGGCCGCGCCACGCCAGGTCGTCAATGATGTCGGTGGCCACCGGATCATCTTGGCCCATTGGGGCGCACTCCCGGGTGTCGACTGACCGTGGGGTCGCCTTCGACCCACCATCGCCAGGGTCGGTCGACTGCCCGGCTGATCCCCACCCTCGGGCCACAGGCGGAGGCGCGAGACGGGTGTGAACCGTCTGCCGCGCTCCTCAGGCGAACCGCTGACGCAGGGCCACACAGGTCGATGCCGTTCGCGGCTCCGGTCAGACCCAGAGCGACCGAGAGATTTGCCGGGCCTCGGGCCAGCCCATGGTCGGATACGGCCGGGCCTCGGCGTTCGCGGGCGATGGTCTTGCCGCGGATCACTTCGCCTGCCCGGAGGAGGACGGCGGAAGCCTCCCCCACCGGTCCGCAGACGATGTTGAGGCACCAGTGCATTCCGTAGACGAAATAGACATACAGGTGACCCGGCGAACCGAACATCGGAGCGTTTCGTGCCGTGGGGCCGCGATGGGCGTGGGAGGCGGGGTCGGCACCTACTCCGGCGTAGGCCTCGACCTCGGTGATTTGAACGGCGACGGCACCCCGTCCGTCTTCGCGAAGGCGGTGCTCGATGACGGCTCCGAGCAGCCTGGGGGCAACGACCTCGACCGGCTGGCACAGCGCGGAACGATCCATCATCTGTCGGGTCAACCTCTCGCGAGCACCGCCCACGCCGAGCCGTCTGCCACCACATCACGTGCGGCTTCCAGCTGCTCCAGCACCCGAGCCGGCGCGGTTCCCCCGAAGGACGAACGCGCGTTGAGTGCGCCCTCAACAGTCAGCACGTCTCTGACGCCGGGTTCGAGGGCCGGCGAGATGCCGGCCAGCTCGTCATCGCTGAGGTCCCACAGCTCGACGCCTCGCTCATCGCAGAGGCGTACACACGCTCCAGAGAGCTCATGCGCCTCTCTAAAGGGGACTCCTCGGCGCACCAACCACTCGGCCACATCGGTGGCCAGCGCATGCCCGGTCGGGGCAGCAGCAGCCATCCGCTCGACGTCGAAGGTCAGTGTCGCTACCAAGCCGCTCATCGCCGGCAGTAGGACGGTCAAGGTGTCAATGCTGTCGAAGACGGGCTCCTTGTCTTCCTGGAGATCCCGGTTGTAGGCGAACGGCAGACCCTTCAACACCATGAGGACGCTCATCAGATTGCCTACGA
Source organism: Actinomycetes bacterium (assembly GCA_024644345.1). Classification (GTDB taxonomy): domain Bacteria; phylum Actinomycetota; class Actinomycetes; order JAHEKZ01; family JAHEKZ01; genus JAHEKZ01. The sequence goes on from JAHELE010000157.1 coordinate 3,195, forward strand.
GTCGGCCTGACTTACCACGGGCCAGCTCGGCGACGTCGGGGTTGCGCTTCTGCGGCATGATCGACGACCCCGTGGCGTAGGCATCGTTCAGGGTAGCCCAGCCGAACTCTTTAGACGTCCACAGCACAATCTCTTCGCCAAGGCGCGACAGATGGACCCCTACCAGAGCCGTGACGAAGCCGAACTCTGCGACGAAGTCACGGTCGCTGACTGCGTCGATCGAGTTCGCGCAGGCGTCGTCAAAGCCAAGCTCTCGAGCAGTTGCCTGCGGATCGAGGGGCAGCGTCGAGCCGGCCAGCGCTCCGGCTCCGAGCGGCGAGAGCGCCGTCCGGCGGTCCCAGTCGCGGAGCCGATCGACGTCACGGCTGAGCGCATGCACGTGCTTGAGCAGCTCATGGGCGAATGACACCGGTTGGGCACGCTGCAGGTGCGTGAATCCAGGCGCGGCGCTGTCGATGTGACGTTCAGCCTGTTCCAAGATGGCTGACTGAAGATCAGACAACAGCTCGGTCAGGGTCCGTGCTTGGGCGCGCAGATAGAGCCGAAGGTCGGTGGCGATCTGGTCATTGCGGCTGCGACCGGCACGCAACTTGCCGCCGAGGACCCCCAGACGCTCGACGAGACCCCGCTCCAAGGCCGTATGGACGTCCTCGTCGGACACCGTCGCGACAAATGAGCCGTCTAGTACGTCAGCCTCCAAGGCATCGAGCGCCCCGATCATCTGAGCCAGCTCGGCGTCATCAAGCAGCCCGGCGCGGTGCAGGACGCGCGCATGAGCACGTGAGCTCTGCAGGTCGTACCGCGCCAGTCGCCAGTCGAAGTGAATGCTGACGCTCAAGGCCTGCAGGGCCTCCGATGGACCTGACTGGAAAGCCCCACCCCAGAGCCGCAACGGAGGATCGTCGCTCGCTCCCCCTTGTGCCGGCTCGGCGTTAATCATCAATGATCTCCTCCGAGTGCTGGTCACGACGGGCGGCAATGCGGCTGGGCATGCCCCATATCTGGACGAAACCCTTGGCAAGAGACTGATCGTAGGTGTCACCGGTGTCGTACGTGGCCAGGTGGAAGTCGTACAGGCTCTCGTTGCTTCGGCGGCCGGTGACGACGGCCCGACCACCGTGCAGCGTCAGTCGGACCTCGCCCGTGACGTGTTTCTGCGAAGCCAGCAGGAACGCGTCAAGGGAACGCTTCAGGGGTGAGAACCACAGCCCGTCGTAGACGAGCTCGGCCCAGCGCTGGTCGGTCTGCCTCTTGAACCGGGCAAGATCGCGCTCCATGGTGACGTTCTCGAGCTCCATGTGTGCCGTGATGAGCACCACAGCGCCCGGCGCTTCATACACTTCGCGGCTCTTGATGCCAACGAGTCGATCTTCGACCATGTCGATACGGCCGATGCCGTGGGCTCCGGCTCGAGCGTTCAGCTGCTCGATCGCCTCGAGCACGGTTACTGGCTTGTCGTCGATGGCGGTAGGAACTCCGTGCTCGAAGGTGATGACGACCTCGTCCGGTTCGCGTGGGATCGCCGGGTCAGAGGTGTAGCCATAGACGT
>JAHELE010000158.1:0-2851 GCA_024644345.1 Actinomycetes bacterium
GCGGGAGAGCGCTGCCTTCACACGGCAGAGGTCACTGGTTCGATCCCAGTAGCGCCCACCACAGGAGGCCCTTCCGCGCAAGGGTTTCCGGCCTCACCGGTTGACGGCGATGGCGTCCGGGTCGCTGACCTGACGTGAAACGGACACGCGGGCACTCTCAAACGTCGTGTCGAGGGCGTCTGCGACTGCCTCGTCGTACCCGGCAAACAGCCCTCCGTAGATGTTCATCGTCGTTGAGATTGATGCGTGTCCGAGGCGTGCTTGGAGCATCTTGGGATGGATGCCCTCGGCGATGCAGAGCGCCCCGTGGCTGCGCCGCAAGTCGTGGGGGGTGCACGGTTGCCCGATCGATGCGTTGACTGCTGCCTGCCACTGTCGGCGACGCAGGTTCGTCCACCTAATGGGATGTCCTCCCGCGGTCGAGAACAGGAATGGGTCCGCGGTGCCGTAGGTGGCGATGTGCTCGCTGAGAATGCTGGTCAGGGTCTTGGAGATGGTGATGGTGCGTCGGGCTGCGGGGGTCTTGGGTTCGTCGTAGGTGAGTCTGCCTGCGGTCTCGGACGCGGTACGCCGCACGGTGATGGTGTGCCTGAGGAAGTCGACGTCAGAGATGTGAAGTCCAGCGAGCTCTCCTGGGCGCAGACCCGCGAGGGCTCCCGTGTACACGAGGGCGCGATATCGCGGGTCGATGGCGTCGGCGAGGAGGTGCACTTCTACCATGGTGAGGAAGCGTCGTTCCGGGTCGGTGACACGTGGCAGCTTGGTGCCCATGGCAGGATTGGAGGCGATATAGCGGTCCTCGACGGCGGCCTGAAGGGCTGCCTTCGCGAGTTGGTGTGCCTTATGGATGGTGCGTGGCTGGTGTGTGGCGGTTAGGCCGGCGACCCACTGGCGGATGTGGGCGGGCTCGATGTGGCGGAGCTGCATTCCACCGAGGTGGGGGATGATGAGGTTGCGGATGTAGCTGTCGTCTCGGGCGTAGGTAGAGGGTCGGAGGTTGACGCGGCTGTTGTGCCAGTCGGCGATCCATTGACCGAGGAGGGTGTGACCTCGTTGGGGGTCAATGTAGGTTCCTATGTGGAGTTCGGCCTCCAGCTGCTTCTGTGCTGCGGTGGCGACTTTGAGAGTTGGGTAGTTGCGGCTACGGGATTGGTTCTGCGCGTTGCGCCACCGGAGCCGGTACGTGCCGTGTTCGGTGCGGGTGATACTGCTGCTCATCGCTCTCGTCTCTTCTCCTCGGGCTCCTTGTTAACGGTGAGGTCGGTGCCATCTTCGAAGTGGAGTGTGACCTCCCCGGTGTGAGCATCGATGACACCTTGGATGTGGCGCGTGAAGCTCTCGAGAGGGTCTTCCGCTTCAGCGAGCCGGACCACCCGACCTTCTTCGATGATGTGGCCACGGCGGCGCGAGTACATGAGCCACTCCCCAACGATCGCAGTGGATGCATACGGTGTCACACCGACGACGACGTATTCCACGTCGGGCTTGGGATCGATGAGGGCGGCGATCGACACGTCAAAGATGGCGGCGATGGCAAAGAGATCAGCGATGCGCCAGGGGCGGTCACCCCTTTCGCTGCGGGATACGGTCTGCTGATCCCAGTGGTCGCCGGTCAGTTTCGTCAGGTACTCGGCGAGACGGGCTTGCGACTTGTCGTAGCGGTCGCGGAGATCTTGGACGTTCTCGCCGATCGTCTGGTCTAAGGTCGTGAGGGTTTTCACGCAATAGAGCGTAGCATCTAGGCTCCATAGCAGCAAGCATCTATGCTTGGTCTCACACGAGGCGAGGAGTTAGCGCTTGCGGTCACACATGATCACCGAAAAGGAGCTTGCCGCGCGGCTGAGCGTGTCGCTTCACACAGTACGCAATTGGCGGTACACGCGGCAAGGCCCGACGCCCTACAAGATCGGCGAGCGAGCCGTGAGGTACGACCCCGATGAGGTAGAGGAATGGATGGCGACACGTGTCGATCCGTTCTGGAAGTGATTCCGCATGGGCGATTCGATCGCCTGAGGAGCGCCACCTCTGGCCTAGGCGCTGGCGACGATCGCCATGAGCACGTCCGATGAGCTGCCAACGCGTTTCGTGAAAGTGCTCTACGGTGCTTCGCGGAACCGGAAGTTCCGTGCCATGGCGAGAGCCCTCGGCATCTCTCGATGGGAGGCGTTCGGGATGTCCGTCGCCCTCTGGGAGTGGGTCGACACCAACCGTCCATTCGGGGACCTACCACCCGAGTTCAGCAGTCAGGACCTCGCAGACACGCTCGGGATCGACCACATCGACCCCGACGATCTTCTCAAGGCATGGGTGGGCACTGGACTCATTGATGAGACCGACAACGGATACGCGATCCATAACTGGATGCGGCCAGGCCGTACCGGAGCAGATGCCGAACGTCGCGTGAAGCGGGGCAGGTGGGCCGCCCACGAGCGCCACCACAAGTACAACCGGTCTGACAGCTGCGAGTTCTGCATCGAATCGTCAGATGCTGCTGGAGCAGTGCCTCGGCATGCTCCGGCACTGCCCGAGAATGCTCCTACGTCTACGTCTACGTCTACGTCTACGAACAGTGCTTTGGGTCAGGGCACCGACTTCCGGGGTTCGTCCGCCGCGGGCGATACGGTGTATGAGGATGACGATCCCGAGCGGCCGTTCTCGTGACGGTACCCGGTAGGGATACCTCCTTGTCCAAGTGGAAATGCCGTTCACGTGGGAGGAGGCCGCAAGGGCGCATATTGCCGGTTATGGATGGTCGCGCAGCCACCAAGAATGTCGATCCGCTGTTTGGGTCGACCCAAGTGATCGAAGGAGCTGTGCGCTTGCAGGGTGCCCCGTGCAAGCCGACGGTCGG
>JAHELE010000158.1:2861-4727 GCA_024644345.1 Actinomycetes bacterium
AGCGTGGACATCCTTCTCGGTCACGATCAAGCCATTGCTCACTCCATGAATCCCACCAAGCCGCTAGGAACACCGCCCATATCGGCACTTATGGGTGCCGCATATTGCCGGATATGCGCTAGCTAGGAACGCTCCAGGCTCGACGAGAGCCGGGGTTGGGTACGCGTCTTGCCCGATCGTTCGCGTAATGCTCTCCTAGGTCGTCTGTTCGTGGAATCTTCGTGCGATCAGTGTCCACAAAGCGGTGTCATATCGGCGCACAGCGACCAGCGCTTGCACAACGGCGAGCACGAGGTTCGTGAGTAGATACGGCCACGCTAGGAAGGGCAGGACGACCAGCACCCACAGGACCGAGGCCCCTACTCCTATATCGACCAGACGTGCTCGGCTAAGAATGAGCACTCCAACCAGGATCTCGAACACGATCACGGCGACCATGAAGAGTTCAGCGTTTGGTACGAACACGTCGTTCATGAAGTCCTCAAGGAATGGAAACCATGCGCCATCGGCGTAGCCATCGAAGAACCGTGGCCCGTCACTTCCGGGCAATGTGTAGGTCAGGTTGAAGACTGCCGCTCCCAGGTAGAAGGTCCCGATCACGCTCCGCCAGACGTTCCAGCCGGTTCCGCCGAGTTTGCGGCCGTGAGCTACGCTCACTGATTCACCTGATGGCTATCTTCGCCGGGCGATGCAAGTCCCTTGGTGATCAACCAGACTCCGAGGACCAATTCGAAGACTCCTGTCGGGATGCCGAGGTAGAAGAGATCGGCGTCTGAGGCGAAGAGAAGAACCGAACTAGCCAGCCCAAGGGCGACCACTGCGATGCCTGCCACTGATAGCCAACGCGGAACGACCTTTGACTGATACATGAGCGCATACCAGATGAGGCCACCAACGGCGAAGAACACCATGTGGATTTCCCATGTGAGACGGTCGAACCTCACGAGGACGTCGCCGAGGGCGAGGAGGTTGACTGCGTCCGCTCCGCTGGCTTGGGCGTATGCCTGGCTGACCGGGATGAGCAGGAATGCCCCGACAGTACTCACAGCCAGCGTGATCGCCTCGGCCCACCAACATCCGAGCGCCACGAGCGACAGGATCCGGTTCTGCCGCCTGACAACTATGTACAGGAGCGTTGCGAGTACAACGATCCCGACACTGGTTAGGAACAGCTCAATCACGGCTCCCCACCGCAGCAAGGCAACGCTGTCGGCGGTGTCGAGGAGCTTGTCGGCCGTGATGCCGTCGGACATCGCGGGCCAGAGTGCACCGCTCATGGCGCTTCCCACCAGGACTGCGAGGTAGGCGGCTCCCAGATACCGTCCCAACGTCTTGTTGTCGGCCTGTGAACTGATTCTCGTCTCTGAGGTGGTTGTCATGTACGCCCCGTTCCCTTCTATCTCATCTGCTCCTCAGGTCTCATCTACAGCGCGGCTGTTGACAGATGAAGGATTGAAGCCCTTCACGATGAACCACGCCGCCGCAGTCTTCTTCGATTCTCTCATGGTTACGTCTCGATTCGTGCGATGTGTCCGGGGTTGATTAGGAATCTCCTCAATCACCTGGATTTCAGGCTGCTCTAGAGGCGTCCAAACGCCCCCGTAGCTGTTCTGTGGCACGGTGTGCCCAGTGCGTTAATCCTTAGGTTCATGCTACGGATTTATCTCGGCCACAGCGAACCCAAATCCAACCTGAAACCACACCAGCAGCCACCCGCCCATAACGGCACATATGCGCACCGCATAGTGCCGGATCTGCGTGGGGTCTAGTCGCTCGGGAACGGCTCGATCCAGCCGGTTGTCGGCTGTTCGGAGTAGGGAGGAGGGCCGACAAGTAGCCACGTTTCGCCTTTGAGCGATGCGATTT
>JAHELE010000050.1 GCA_024644345.1 Actinomycetes bacterium
AGGAGCTGCTCACCTGGACAGACCGCCTGGAGTGGATCCTCACCCCGGAGGACGAGCGCGGCCGGCGGCCGGTCAACCGCTCGGTCCTCGACCGCACCCTGACCGAGGCGGCAGGGGTGTCCGGCTACCGCGTGGACAGGCTGCGCGCGGCCCTGGGGGCCGTCGAACCGGAGCCCGAGTCGGAGCCCGAACCGGAACCGGAGCCGGAGCCGGAGCCGGAGCCCGAACCGGAACCGGAACCGGAGCCCGAACCGGAACCGGAGCCCGAACCCGCTGCTAAACGCCGCAGACGGAAGGCAGCACCGGAACAAGCCACATCCATCCGGTTGGACCCGACCAGCCCTCCAATTGCCCCACCACCAGTGCGCGTCGCGGAGTCGGTGGTCAGCCAGGGCATCCCCCCATCAGGCGTCGACCGACCCGTCCAGGAACTCATCGAGCGCGCCGATGACTTCTACACCCTCGAGGAGACCGCAACCGTCATCGTGGACGACGCAGTGGTTCGTAGCATGGCGGATGCTGGAGCCTTGCTCATACCCGACGGCGACCTGTGGCGGGTAAGCGCAGGAGTGGGACTCCGCCCGCTTGAGTACCGTCTGCAACTCACTGCAGAATCATGGATAGTTGAGAACATAGCAGCGGCCGGCAAAGGGATTCTCATCATGGAGAGCGACGTGGCCCGGCAGGATCTTCGCGGGGCCCCCCTGGCGAGCCGAACGCACTTGATGGCGGTCCCGGTGCCACAGGTAAGGGGCGTACTTCTACTGGCGCGAGATCAGCAGGAACCGTTCACGGAGCAGTCGTTGGGTGTGTTGGCATCCCTCGCCCAAGAGGCTGGGCCACTCCTCAAACGCTCAATGGAACTGCGATCACTTGCTCGCAAGCTGTCCCGCCACCTCGACGCGGAGTAGCCAAGAAAGCCGCAGATCACTCCACGAAGACTCGCTCGTCAACGAGTTGCTCGGAGACAGGCGAGCCCTCTGTTTCGAACCGACCCTGCTCGAACCGCTTGCGGAACTCCAGGTCAATCCTGTCGATACCGGTGCGATTCTTCTCGATCGTGACAACGACAAAATCACGGAAGCGTTCCGCGTTCCCAACATCGAAGACCAGATGATGCCGGGCAACCACGTCGTACTTATCGTTTATCACGAGCACAACGTCCGCCTCATAGGCCAAAGCCGCAGCTCCGCGAAGGTGATGGACACGCATTCTGCGACCACTCACGATGCCCTCCTTGTCGGAAGCGACAACCGCAAAGACCGCAACATCACGTTCCAGTGCGAGATCCTTGAGGCCCTGAGCGACTGTTGTGATGCGGTCCTCTTCTGAGAGCGGTCGATCGAGAACGGGCACCTTCTGGAGGTAGTCAACGACCACGACCGGGGCGCTTCCTGTTTCGGCAATGACCTGGCTCACCATGGCCTTGATTGCGGCGAGATCAGTAACGCCACCACTCGCTCGGTGAATATGTAGACGAGAGGCGTACTTCTCTACAGCGTCCACCGCCTCTGCTCCCCCGGGAGCGTGTGAGAGCCGCTCCGCGAGCCCGCCAGAGTGCCCGTCGAGGCTCTCCATTGCCTCTCGAATCCGGCGGAGTGGCACCGCATCGATGCCATTACGCGAGGCGGCCTCAATGGCGACGAAGCGCTCCAGTACCGTTGCGGGGTCGTGCTCGAAAGAGAAGTACAGGCCGGTGCCTCCGCTCACCACGACGTTGCGCAACATCTGCAGCGCCATCGTGGTCTTACCCAAGCCCTGGGGCCCGCCCAGCAGAGTTAACTCTCCAGCCCTCAGCCCCCCCGCGAGATACGTGTCCAGCGGATGAAACCCGGTCGGGGTGACCCGAGCGGCCGCCGTCAGCCCGGCATCGAGTCGACGGTCAGTAGCGGCAAGGACGTCCCCGAGGGAAAAGACCTGATCAGACATGCCTGAAATGGAAGCACATCGGCGGCCGAAAGTGCGGCCACTTCGCGACATCCGGCCCATTTGGCCCATGACACACGACCTGGTCAGCATCTCCGGCGGCGATGGTGTGACACCGTAATCCCGTGACGCGAGACCGGGTATTGGGCCAACTCGACTCCAACCGCGTCGAGGTCGGTGTTAGGGCTGCGGCGCTGGCGCTCATCTACACCGTGACGGTGCTCACGGGAACCGCCAAGGAACTCCTCCCTCAGCTCGTTCTCTTGACAGCCTTGGCCCTCGCGGCGGTGCTCCCTGTACGTAGCCGGGCAATGCGCAAATGGAGACCCGTCGTCGAGGCTGGTCTGGCTGCGCTCATCATCGGCACGGTTGAGCCCTATGACTCGTCTCTCCTGCCTTACTTGGTCACCCCAGCCCTGTCCGCCGGTCTGATTGGGGGCTGGTCGCTGGCCATCATCACGTCCGGTACAACCATCACCCTTCTCATGGCTCCCGGCGCGCTTGGTCCCGGATTCCTCGTTGGCACCGATTTCCTGATAGACGCCGTCCAATGGTCCCTCCTGGCGCTGGCCGTCGGGCTGCTGGCGGCGTGGATCCGACGGATGCAGGTCGAGGTGCCGGGGGACGCCGAGAGCTACCTCGAGGCCACCCGACTGCTAACCCAGCTGCGAGACCTCTCACGGGAACTCTCTGGGGGACTCGACGCGGTCAGTTTGGGGTCAACACTGATCGACAACCTCCGGATTCGTCACGGTGTGAGCCGAGGATGGGTATTTGGCCACCTTCCCGGGAGTGTCCTGATACCCGTAGCTAGTGGTTCCGCTTCAGATGTCGAGCTCGTGGCCGACCTCTCCCCGGGCACGCCGTGGTCACGCGCTGCTGACGAAGCCCAGGCAGTCAATGCGGACGGGGCGCTCTCCGCCGACCCATCCATGAGTGGCGCGATAATCCCAATGCGGATTCGAGAGACGGTCGTCGGACTCGTAGCAGTCGAAAGACGTGGACAGCGTTGGGCTGCCGAGGAACTCGAGGACATGAACCGCACCGCCGACCGTGACGCGGTTCGACTCGAAGCGGCAATGCTGTTCGACGAAGTGCGCAGTCTCGCGACGGCCGAAGAGCGCCAGCGGCTTGCCCGAGAGATCCACGACGGGGTTGCCCAGGAGGTTGCATCGCTTGGATATCTGATTGACGACATCAGAGCCCAAGCACCACCAGATGTCTCGCCCCAGCTCGCGCGACTCCGAGACGAACTCAGCCGAGTTGTGACAGAACTTCGCTACTCAATCTTTGACCTGAGGCGCGAGATCGGCCCGGGAGCGAGCCTGACCAGTGTTCTGACGGAGCATGCACGTCGAGTGGGCGAGATGACCACACTCGCTGTCCATCTCGAACTCTCTGCGTCACCTGGCCGGCTGCGCCCAGCTGTGGAATCGGAGATTCTGCGCATCGCCCAAGAGGCGATTGCGAACGCACGACGCCATAGTCACGCGCGAAATCTGTGGATCACCTGCCAGGTCGACGCTCCAGCCGTGTATCTGCGGGTCGAAGACGACGGCCGCGGCCTTCTGCCTCCGCGAGAAGACAGTTTCGGTATATCCATCATGACCGAACGCGCCGAAAGGGCCGGCTGCTCGATTACCATCACACCTCGTCGAGGTGGAGGCACTACCGTGGAGGTCAGGTCGCGACCCCTGACACGCCGAGAAATCCGCGTCCAGAGGAGCAAGAAGGAAGGCGAGCATGACGATACGCGTGCTGCTCGTTGACGACCACCAACTCATTCGCGAAGGTCTTCGCCGCGCTTTTGAACGATCAGGTGACTTCGAGGTGGTCGGAGAGGCATCGTCCGTGGCCGATGCTGAGGTGCAGCTCGGGTCCCTTGAGCCGGATGTGGTGATCTTCGACGTCCGCCTACCCGATGGAAGCGGTCTTGATGCGGCGCGCGCCGCGAGGGAGCAGAACAGCGATCTAGGTATCGTCGTTCTGACGATGTATGCGGGGGACGATCAGCTCTTCGGGGCCTTGGACGCTGGGGCCTCAGCCTTCGTTCCCAAGGATGCTCCAGCAGACGACGTTGTGGTCGCCGCACGGCACGCCGCTAGCTCTCCACGATCCTTCAGTGCCCCAGATCTGGCCGAGGCCATGAGAAGGCGGATGTCTCCCACCGGCCCGCAGCTGTCTCCCCGCGAGAAGGAGGTGTTGGACCTGCTCGCAGAGGGCCTCGGCGTGTCCCAGATCTCGCGCCGCCTCTTCATCAGCGACTCCACCACCAAGACCCACATCTCCAAGTTGTACGAGAAGCTGGGAGCCGGCAACCGAGCGCAAGCCATCATGGCCGGCCTCCGGCTGGGCCTCATCCAGCCACCCGGGGCAGAGTCCTAACGGGGAAAAGACCTGGGTTACGGCCGTTCACCCATTTGGGGGTCATCCGATCGGCCAGTCTTCGCGGAACTGCCGGCGGATGGAACTTGTCGTGCGACACCCTCACCATTGAGTCACCGGGGCCTGAAGGGGGGCCCGGGGAGAACCGACAAGTCGGGGAACCACTCAATACAGGCCACGGAGGAATCAGAATGATCCGCTACATGCGCAACGTCATGAACGCCCGCCAGTCAGATGAAGGTGCTTCGGCCGTCGAGTACGGCCTCCTGGTGGCCGCCATCGCGGCGGTCATCGTCATCATCATCTTCGCCCTCGGTGGCGTCATCAAGAAGACCTTCAAGGACACCTGCGACTCGGTGGCCAACAAGGGAGCCGCTGGGGCCAACACATCCTGTAGCCAATAGCAGCCGCAAGCGTTTCAGCGGAGGGACGAGCCGAACGGGCTCGTCCCTCCGCTGATATCGCACAAGATTTCATGCGGAGACGCCGTGAGCGAAGAAGGTCTACCGATTAGCTCTTCTGATGAGGCCTCCACCGTCAAGAGACGACTTCGGGACCGCGGACAGCAGGTATTGCGCGGCCAGGTATCCGTCTGGGATCTGGTGCTCATCAGCGCGGTACTGTCCGTTCTAGCAGTCTCGGGCCTCGCCTCGATTCGAGACGTTGACCTCTACTGGCACGTTGTCATCGGCGATCAACTACTGTCGTCGTGGTGGCCCGCCACGTACGATCCGATTTCGTACACCGATGCTCAAGCTTGGTACCCGGGCGCCTGGGCAACCGAAGTTGTCTACGCTGAGGTCGTCCGCATTGCCGGCTTCGCCGGCATCGCTTGGCTTCGCTTCCTTCTCGTTGGCATCTTTCTCACGAGCCTGGCTCTCATGCTTCGCCGGCGCAGCAGCCCGTGGGCAGCCTTCTTGGTCTTCTCCGCTGCCGCAATACCGCTCTTCGACGCATACCAGGACCGACCCCAGCTGGTTTCTCTTGTCCTCTTAGTGCCTCTCGCTGCGGCACTGCAACGGGCCCTGGAGGGTGCGACGCCGCCCAGCATCTGGGTCATTGCGCTGTATACGTGGGTTTGGGCTAACGTCCACGGTCTTTGGATCATGGTGCCCGCGATCTGCGTGCTGATCGCCGTCAGCTCACAGATCGGTTCCCAACGTGGGCGTGCCAGTCCGTATCCATGGTTGATTCGTGGGCTGGTCGCCTGGGTCGCCGCGGGACTAACGCCATTCACCTTCCACGTCTGGCTTACCCCCTTCTCGATCGCAAGCGCCGCTTCAGAGATCGCTGAATGGCAACCACTCTCCGTGGCCGTCCCCTCGGCATGGGCGTTGGTCTTCCTGGCGATCATCTATCTGGTGACGGTCGCGCGATCGAAATCCCGCGTCCCCGGCAACGAGTTGTTGGTCGTTGTCGCGCTTCTGCTTTTCGGAGCACTCCTTACCCGCAATGCAGCCGTTGCGGCTGTACTGGTCGCAGGCATCGTCGCGGCAAGAGTTGACCACACCTTCGGCCATTTTCGTGCCCAGATCACAGTTCCGGCTGTGATAGTCCCTGTCGTTTCGGCGCTCCTTCTTGTGACTGCCGCCACGAACTACGCGCGCGAAAGCGCTATCCCCGAACGACTGCCGATCGCCGTCGCAGACTCACTGGCGGCGCGCGAGGGAACGACGCGTGTGCTCAGTGCCTACGGATTGAGCGGGTTCCTCAGACAGTTCGGCGGTGACGGCGTCAGGGTCGCCATAGACGGTCGCACGGATCGCTACGGGGCAGAAACGATTGGCAGGCATTTCGATTTTCAGATGGGCCTGCCCGGTTGGGAGAAGTACCTACAGTCAACAGATCCAGACGTCATCGTCTTGGGTGAGGACATGCCAGTTGTTCAGTTGCTTGTCCAATCTGGGGACTGGACGATCTCAGACCAGGATGGATCAGTGGTTGTGCTAGAGCCGGCCACACCCGGATGAGAAGGAGTTCGGAGGTCTCCGCCCCTCGCCCTGTACCCCGGCGATCGAGTGATAGTTCCGCAATACGTGGCCGCTCGTGCTGAGGTCTTCTGCATACTGGCGACCATGGTGAACCCTGTGACGCACCCCGGGCCGCCCAGCCTCGTGCTCAAGGTGGCACGAGGATGACGAGCCCGAGGGTACGGCTGATCTTGGCCAGCTTCCTGATGTTGTTCCTCGAGCTCGTGCTCATCCGATGGCTCGGCGCCAACGTCGTGCACCTCGGATACTTCACCAATTTCGTTCTGCTCGGATCCTTCCTGGGTATCGGGTTGGGGTTCCTCCGAGCGGGACGCCGCTCGACCCCTGCTCCGTGGCCCGCACTTGTGTTGGCCACGGTGGTCGGGGTCGTCTACATCTTCCCGCTGGGCATGAACCGACAAGACTCGTCGGTGCTGTTTTTCACCAGTCTTGAGGTGAGCGGTCCCCCCATGTGGGTGTCATTGCCCATCTTGTTCGTCGCTGTCGCGGCCATCTTGGTCGGTCCTGCTGAGCTGGCTGCTCGTGAGTTCAAGAAGCTGCCCAACCTCACGGCCTACCGACTCGACCTGCTGGGAAGCCTCCTGGGTGTCCTCGCCTTCGCTGGAATGTCATTCATCGGTGCGAACGCCGCAACCTGGGGTTTCGTCGTCGCTGTGGCGTGGTTCGTCCTCGTTGGTCCGCGCCCCCCGATCCTTGTGGCCACATCGATCACTACCTTCGCGGCGATCATGGCACTTCAGCTAGCCGCGCCGGGTGTCATCTGGTCTCCTTACAGCAAGCTGTCGCTGGAGAGTGTTCAGGACGGAACGCTCATCTACTCCAACAGCATTCCGCATCAACGGATGTTCTCCGCGGACGACGAACTAGCCAGGTCGCCGCAGTATCGACTCCCATACGAGCGTTTGGTCGATGGCCCTGTCGGGGACGTTCTGATCATTGGCGCCGGGTCTGGAAGCGACGTTTCCATCGCTCTCGAGCACGGGGCGTCTTCAGTCACAGCAGTTGAAATCGACCCGCGGCTTCTCCAACTCGGGCGCACGATGCATCCTGATCGCCCGTACGATGACCCGAGGGTTCGCACGGTTGTCGACGATGGTCGAGCATTTCTCGAGAGAACGGACCAGACGTTCGACCTGATTCTGTTTGCCTTGCCCGACTCGCTCACGTTGGTCAACGGAGGCGGGGGGGTGAGATTGGAGAGCTACCTCTTCACCTCTGAGGCACTTGAGGCCGCCAAAGCTCGGTTGAACGACGGAGGCGGTTTCGCGATGTACAACTACTACCGTGAAGACTGGCTAGTTGACCGCCTCGCGGCCACCAGCCGCCAGGTGTTCGGACACGAGCCCTGCGTTGATCGAATCGGAGGTCCGATCGGTGAGGCCGTGCTCGCGACGTCCTCTTCGTCGGCGAATCAGATGTGCGGTTCTGAGCGCCAGTCGATCACCGCCGATGCACCTACTCCCGTCACCGATGACGCACCGTTTGTCTATGTTCAGAACAAGTCGATCCCAGCCTTCTACCTCATCGCCATCGCCGCCATCATCCTGCTGAGCACCGCTCTCGTGCGTCTTTTCAGCGGTGGCCGCCTTGCCTTTTCGCCCTACCGCGATCTCTTCTTCATGGGCGCGGCCTTCCTGCTCCTCGAGACCAAGAGCGTGACCACGTTCGCCCTGCTATTTGGGACCACGTGGCTCGTCAATGCGATCGTCTTTGCTGGCATCCTGCTCACGGTCCTACTGGCGGTCGAGATTACGGCGCGAGTCCGAACACCTCGTCTGCCTGTCGTCTATTCACTCCTCGGTGTCGCGCTCGCCGTTGCCTATCTCGTACCGAACGCATGGATTTTGGGACTGCCTGTCGGGCCTCGTGCGCTCGTGGCATGCGCCATAGCCTTCGCGCCAATCTTCTTCGCGAACATTGCGTTCGCCAAACGCTTCGCCGACAGCAGTTCTTCCACAGACGCCTTTGCGATCAACATCCTTGGCGCGATGGTGGGCGGTTGTATGGAGTACCTCGCACTGATCACTGGGTACAGGGCGCTCATCATCATCGTTGGGCTGCTCTACTTCGGCGCATTCCTCCTACGTCCAGGCGATCGAAAGACCACCGTGCCGATGACAACTACTGGGCCTTGATCACGCTCCGCAACCGCTCGACCTGACGCTCCCACGACCAGTCCTCCTGTACCCAGGCCCGACCCCGCTCCCCCACTGCAGCGCGTAGAGACGCATCTCCCAACAGTCCGCTGAGGCGCTCCACCAGCTCCGCGTGCGCCCCCACACCCGACGGGACCAGCCACCCGGTCTCTCCCTCCAACACCGCATCCGGCGCACCACCGGAGTCGCCGGCCACCACGGGCAGCCCCGTGGCCGAAGCCTCGAGGTAGACGATCCCCAGGCCCTCGACGTCCAGTCCCCGTCGACGCGTGCGGCATGGCATCGCGAAGACATCCCCCGCGGCGTAGTGCGCCGGTAGCTCGGGCCACGGAACCGAACCGGTGAAGACGATGTCCTGACGCCACGTCGACGCGAAGGCAAGTCTCTCCAGGTGCCCCCGGTACGGGCCACCTCCCACGATGAGCAGAGCGGCGTCCGGCACCCGGCGCTTCAGCGCGGGGAACGCGTCGATCAATGTGTCCTGCCCCTTGCGCCGCATCAGCCGCGAGACGCACACCACGACCGGACGCTCATCGAGGCCGTACCTCTGCCGCACCACCCGGCCGTCCGCGTCGGGAGAGAACACCGTCGCATCGACCCCCGGCGTCAGCCGCTCCATGCGCGACGCCGCGGCTGGCGAAAGCGCTGCCGCGATCCGACTCCGTGTGTACTCCCCCAAGTACGTCACGACGTCGACGCCGTCACCGATGCGACGCAGCAGTTGCCGCGATCCCGGCAACTGCGCCCAGCCGGCTTCGTGCCCATGGGTCAGCGCCACCAGACGGGCCGCGCCTGCTTCCCGGAGCGACGGCCCCAGCAGCCCAAGGGGGGCCGCGGCCCCGAAGAGCACCGAGTCGCAACCGTGCGACGTCACGAGGTCGGCAGCTCGCCGTCGCACACCCGGCGTCGGAAGCAGCATGGACGTGTCTTCCCGCACCACCTCGAACGGTTGTTCCTGGTCGAATGCCTCCCAGCCCTTCGAGCGCGAGGTGTAGACCACGACGTCAGCCGGGTTGAGTCGGCGCACCAGCTCATGGACGAACGTCTGAATGCCGCCTTGCCGCGGGGGAAAGTCGTTGGTCACCACCAGGGTGCGGGCCATATCAGCCGCCCTCGTCAGCAGCGGCGGGTGCCAACGGGCCGGGCACATCGACCCCGCCATGGACCAAGGCCCAGGCACGCGCGGTCGCCAGTCGGGCCGCCGCCGTCGGGTGAGTGCCGAACCATTGGTACAACACGCGGTTAGGTGTCACGTCGGACTTCGAGACGGTTGCCAGCCGCCGCTGCATCTCTGCGAACGCTTGTGGGTCCTCGGTCAGGTCGAGTGCGTGGACGTCGGCCCGGGCCTCGATCTCACGGCTCACGGCGCTCTGTACCGGCGTCGACAGGAACGAGGCGACGGCGATGAACGCCAGCAAGAAGGCGATCGAGCGCCCGTCCCCGACTCCGGACAGACCCAGCCATCGATCGAGCGGCAGGGTGGCTGTCACGACATAGAGCAGCAGAACCAGGGCCATCGCCCCAAGCGCGCCCAGGGCAGTGCCTACGACGACGTCACGGTCGGACACGTGGCCCAGCTCGTGCGCGACGACCGCCTCCACCTCGGCGTCTGGGGCCTGCTTCAGCAGGGTGTCGTACACAACGATTCTCCGGGTGTTGCCGAACCCGGAGACGTAGGCGTTCAGGGTGGACGTGCGACGGCTTGCGTCCGCCACCAGGACGTCGTCGACCGCCACACCGTCCTGCTCGGCCAGTGCCAGAAGGCTGGACCGCAGCTCGCCATCGGCCATGGGCGTGAACTTGTTGAACACTGGTTCGACGACCAGCGGGTACGCGAACGACGCGACCACGACCAGCGCAGCTGCCCCGAGGGCTCCGGCCACCCACCACCAGTCGGGCCACCTCCGTGCCACAGCGATCAGTACCGTCAGCGCCACCAGGGTGAGCGCCGCGCTGAGACCGAACCCCTTGAGCACGTCAACACCCCAGCTCGGCCAGCTGCGGGTCGACAACCCGTTCGTCCGGCGCACCGACTCGGCCCATGCACCGAATGGCAAGGTGGCCAGGCGGACGATCAGCAGCAGCGTCAGTCCCCCGACCGTGGCCTGCCAGAACCATCCCCCACCCAGCGGCCGAGCGACGGCCTCGACCACCTTCACGCCGATCGGCGTGAATCCCAGCAGCATCGTCAGCCCCAGACTGAGTCCAAGGGACGTGAGCCCTGGCACGACGAGCAGCCGCGAGAGTCGGTCGCCAAGGGCGATCTCGGCCGTGGTGAAGTCGATCGAGGCATCCGGGGTGACCGATCCGGTGGCGTCCCGTGCGGTGCCCCACGGCACCAGCAGACCCAACGCGACCACCAGCGCGGACACCACCAGAACCAGCACCACGATCGCGGCGGCGCGGGGCGTCACGCGTTCGCCCTCAACCACGCCTGCCACTGCGCCCGGAGGGCATCGAACGAGACACCCATGACCTTCTGCGCGGCGTCATCCAACCGCTGCTGTGTCGAGCCGTCGCCGCGCGAGACCGCCACGTAGAAAGGCACGAGCTCGTCCTCGCCGTACTGGTCGGCGACCATCCGGCAGAAGGCCCACCCGGCCTGGTAGGACGCCCGCCGCTGGTCGCCAGGAAGGTCGAGGTCGAACTCCGACTCCTTCGGCAGCTCCGTTGGCGCGCCCGAGGCCCGCACTTCGGCGAACAACTCGGCGCCGACCAGGGAGTCAGGCACGCCCGACCCTCGGTACCCGCTGTAGTCGGCCAGGCCCTCGGTGAGCCAGGTCGGCACGTTCTCGCGCGGCAAGGCATCCTGGGCCACGTGCGTGATCTCGTGGCGCAGCACGATCTCGCGGGCCAGGGGGGCCATCCGGTCGTACACACTCGGGTTCAGCACCACCCGGATCACCGGGCCCTCCGAGCCGGTCGCCCACAAGGTGACAGCGACCTGGTCGCTGCCGGAGCGGCTGCCCACCAGCGGATTGAGCAGCCGGGCCTCGGACGGCAGCACGACGACCGCGGTCTTCGGCCACTTCGCCGACCAGAAGCCAGCTACGTCCTGGCGTGCCTGCTCGGCCATCCCTCCGAGGCCCGCGACCCGGGAATCACCGCGTGGCCCGATGACGAGGACCTGTCCGTCCTCGGTGACCTGTACCGGCTCGTGGTCCCAGAGGTCGCGACCTGAGGGGTTCAGACTGACCAGGCGCCAGCCTCGAGGACCGAGTCGAAAACTGGCATCAGCCGTGCGGCCCACCAAGATCCCGTCGAGCGGCAGCCGGTACTCGACGATGGCGGTGGCATCAAAGCGACCGCTCCGCGCCTGATCGGCGTCGGGTCGATCGGATCGGGCCAACCGCACCCGGAACGACTCGAAGGGGACGCCCGACAGCGAGCCGCTGGAGGCGTTCAGAGACGACTTGCCGCGGATGTTCAGCTGGTGGCTCGCCATGATGGCGGCGCCGTCGGCCCACGCTGTGTCAACGGCCTCGGTGGACCACCGTTCGAACCATCCGGTACCTGTCGGCTGCACGGACGCCGGCTGCATGAGCCCGACGGCAAAGCCGGCACCGGCGCTGGCAAGCACCGCCATGGCGACAAAGGGGGCGACAACCAACCCCACCGGTCGTCGCGCTCGAGGGTTACTCACCTGCCGATGGTAGGCAGTTCAGCCGAGCATCCGGACACGACCCGGCGACAACCGGGTTGCGAGACGTCAGATCGCGTCGTGAACCGGTGAGGCTAGACCCGGCCGCCGCTGACGAACACCGACATCCAGTAGCCAGAGAGTGGCACACGCTCAACACCGGTGCTGGGGTTGGACGCGTGGACCATCATGCCGCCACCGATGTAGATGCCGACGTGCGAGATGCCGCTGTAGAAGAAGAGCAGGTCACCCGGTTGCAGGGCGCTGGCGGACACACGGGAGGTCACCCCGTACTGAGCTGACGCCGAGTGTGGCAGCGACACGCCGGCCTGTGCCCATGACGCCATCGTGAGGCCGGAACAGTCGAAGGCGCTGGGCCCGGAGGCACCAAAGACGTAGGGCTTGCCGACCTGGGCGTTCGCGAACGCCACGGCGGAGCCGGCGCGCCCGGAGGGAGCCGGTGCCGACGACGAGGACGAGGGTGCCGGGGAAGACGGTGCCGGAGCGGTACGGGCTGCGGCGGCCGCCTGCTGGGCGCGGCGCTCGGCGATCGCGGCCAGGCGCTGACGCTCTTCGGCCTTCAACCGGGAGAGAAGCTCTTGCGCCTGGGCCAGCTTGGCATTGGCGGCGTCGCGCTCCTTCTGCGCCTGGGCCTGAAGGTCGCGCAGCTGGACGAGCTCCTGGTCGGCCTTGGTCTTGGCCTGAGCCAGCTCGAGCTGGGCCACCTGGGCGCGACGGAGATCGGCGTCCTGGCTGCGCAGGACCTGATCGAGCGACTGCGCCTGGAGCAGGAAGTCATCGGGGTTCGACGAGAGCATCATCTGCATCGAGGGGTCGATGCCGCCGCTGGCGTACATGTCGGACGCAGCGTTGGCGAGCACCTCACGCAACTGGGCGAACTCGCGCTCCTGCTTGGCGATGTCCGAGCGCAGCCGGACCAGCGCGCGCCGGGCGTCCTGGACCTGCAGGGTGATGTCGTGCGCCCGCTCAGTGGCTTGCTCGCCCTCGTGGTACAGAGCGTCGACACGCTGCTGGACCTCTTCGATGCTCACGTTCGGGTCGGCAGAGCCAGTGCCCGGCACCAAAGCGATCGTGGTGATGCTGAGCGCGGCTGCAACAGCCAGGGACAGGACACGCGAAATGCGGCGGGTCGCCACTACGGCGGCTCTCCTTCTTCCTCAACCGTCTACCGGGTGAGCTGACGGGCTCGGGCGGGGAAGGCGCCCTACCGCACATCAGGCCCGGTCTAGCCGGGCCTCACGTGCCGATTCGCCCCAGGGAACATGGTTCCCCGGCTCCAGGTGTCACACGAGGCTCCGATGGCTGCGAAGCGACCCGTGATCCGCCTGAACTCGACGGGAGCCCGCGTCGACGTCGGTGGACGGCTGTGGCCGCGAGCTCGCTGACACAGTAGTAACGAATCGGCAACGGATCAAACAGCCTCCGTGCTTGGCCCCGGTGTGTCGTCGGTCACACGGCCTGTGGATGACCCTGCCGAGCCGGCCTTTCCGACCCCCTCCACCAGGCGCAGCGGAGGCACCAGCCCGGCCTGCGCCAGGACGCCCAGGGCGCGCTGCTCATCGGCCTGGAGGTCGGGCGGAGCCCCCAGCAGTACAGCGACGACGCAGTCGCCGCAGGCGTCCCCTCGGACGCCGCACCCGTCACAGTCGATGATCATGGTCGTCTCCTCATCTGATGTCACAGGAGACGCTAGAGGGGACCACTGACAGCCCCCTCCGCACGGGCGGCCCAGGCGGTCAGGCGTCGGCGGTCTCGCCCACGGGGCGGTCCACCAGCTCGACCATGCCACCTCCAGCACACCATCGGCACGCCACCGACTCGATCTCGCCGTCGAGAACCCGGGACTCCTCGACGATGGGGGCTCCGGACAGCTCCTGGTGCCAGAACTCACGGGTCCGGCTGACGCGGACGACGTCGAACCGGGTGAGGTTGCCACACTGTGCGCAGCGCCAACGGGTGCTCTCACTGGGGGCCGGGATGGCCACGGGTCCTCCTGGGCGGCGGTCGGGTCGGATGTGCCCAGGGTACGAGTCGGCGCGCCTGCTCTCGTTGTCGGTGGGTGGTCCTACCGTCGAGCCATGAGCACGGACGTCGGCCCCGTCGGCCAGCAGGTCACCCAGCCGACCTTCGACGACCTCGGAACACCGCTGTCCGACGTCACCTTCGTGGTCGTCGATCTCGAGACCACGGGGGGCTCGCCCGCCACCTGCGCGATCACCGAGATCGGAGCGGTCAAGGTGTCTGGGGGCCAGGTCCTGGGCGAGTTCCACACCCTGGTCAACCCAGGGGTCGCCATCCCGGCGTTCATCTCGGTCCTCACGGGGATCACCGATGCCGCCGTGGCACAAGCTCCCCGCATCGAGGCGGTGCTGCCGGCGTTCCTCGAGTTCGCCGCCGGCGCCACCCTCGTGGCCCACAACGCACCCTTCGACATGGGCTTCCTGAAGGCAGCGGCAGCCGAGCTGGGCATCGAATGGCCGGCTTTCGGTGTGCTCGACACCGCCCGGCTGGCCCGCCGCACCCTCGATCGCGACGAGGCACCGAACTGCAAGCTCAGCACACTGGCCCGCCTCTTTCACGCCACCACCACCCCCTCCCACCGCGCCCTCGACGACGCCCGCGCCACCGTCGACGTGCTGCACGGCCTCTTCGAACGGGTCGGCTGCTTCGGCGTCACCACGATCGACGAGCTGGGCACCTTCTCCACCCGCGTCCACCCCGCCCAGCAGCGCAAACGCCACCTCGCCGACGCCGTACCGCGCGGCCCGGGGGTCTACCTCTTCCGTGATGCCAGGCAGCGCGTCCTGTACGTGGGCAAGTCCGTCGACATGCGGTCACGCGTCCGGCAGTACTTCACCGCCGCCGAGGGCCGTCGACGGATGGCCGAGATGGTGGCCGCAGCCGAAGAGGTCCTCACCCAGCCCAGCACCACCCTGCTCGAGGCCGAGGTGCGCGAGCTGCGCATGATCGCCGAGTACAAGCCTCCCTACAACCGGCGCTCGCGATTCCCTGAGAAGGTCTCGTACCTCAAGCTCACGGCCGGCCCCTTCCCTCGGCTCTCCATCGTGCGCGAGGTCAAGGACGACGGGTCCACCTACCTCGGCCCCTTCGGATCCCGTCGCCAGGCCGAGCATGCGCGTGACGCGCTGCACGAGACCTACCCACTCCGTCAGTGCACCCAGCCGTTGTCGCAGCACTCGGCCAAGTCGGCCTGCATCCTGGCCGAGATGCAGCGATGCGGCGCACCCTGCGAGGGGCGTCAAAGTGTCGATGAGTATGCGTTCGTCGTCGAGGCGGCGGCCGAAGCCATGTGCTCTGATGCCCGCCCCGTCCTCGACGCGCTCAATTGCCGCATGTCACCGCTCATCGACGACGAGCGATTTGAAGAGGCAGTGATCCATCGCGATCGTCTCCGCGCCATGCTCTCGGGCTCCGCCCGCTCTCAGCGGCTGCGCGCCCTCGGGGGCGCTGCCGAGCTGGTCGCCGCTCGTCCGACACCGGAGGCCGGTTGGGAGATCGCCGTGATCCGACACGGACGTCTAGCCGCTGCGGGGCTCGCCGAGCGTGGCGTGTCCCCACGGCCCTTCATCTCGGCGCTCCGCTCCGGCGCCGACCTCGTCCCCCCGGCCAACGGTGGCTTCCCGGCAGCATCGGCCGAAGAGGCCGAGCTGCTGCTGCGGTGGCTCGACTCCTCGGGCGTACGTCTGGTCCATCTCGACGGCGTCTGGGCCAGCCCGCGATACGGCTCTCGCGGGCTAGAGTCGACGGCAGGTACTGCCGCATCGTTTCAGAGAGGTGACCGACCGTGATCACTGCGATCGTCTTCGTCCAGTGCGACGTCGACCAGATCCCCTCCGTGGCCGAGAGCATCGTCGAGATCCCCGAAGTCAGCGAGGTCTACTCCGTCACAGGTGGGGTCGACCTGATCGCGATGATTCGCGTGCGGGCGCACGATGAGCTCGCCGAGGTGATCACCGGGCGGTTGGCCAAGATTCCCGGGATCGTGCACACCGAGACCCACATCGCCTTCCGTGCCTACAGTCGACACGATCTCGAGTCAGCATTCTCGCTCGGGCTCGAGTAAAGGTCGTCCCCTCAGCTCGCCACCGCGCGTGTCCGGTCGACCCAGCGATCGAGCAGATTCGCCGCAGCCCCACTATCGACGGAGGACGCTGCCCGTTCCAGACCCGCGGCGATGGCGTCCTCGAGACCTGCCGCCGAGTTTCCGACCGCCGCATCGAGGGCTGCCAACGCGGCTGCGGCATTGAGCAGGACCGCGTCGCGGATCGGGCCACGCTCCTCACCCGAGAGCAGTGACCGCACCACAGCTGCATTGTGGGCTCGGTCGCCACCGCGCAACGACTCCAACGGAGCCTGGGCCAACCCAAGGCGAGTCGGGTCGAGCGTGCCCGCAGACACCTCACCCCCGCTGACCCGCCAGACCGACGAGGTTGTCGAGATCGTGAGCTCGTCGAGGCCGTCATCGCCACGGAAGACCAACGCCGACGCTCCACGATCGGCGAACACCTGTGCCATCACCGGCGCCATCTCCAGATCTGCGCACCCGATTGCCTGCGCCACGGGCTGCGCAGGATTGGTCAGCGGACCCAGGAAGTTGAAGGACGTCGGGATGCCGATTTCACGACGTGGGCCGGCGGCGTGACGCATGGCCGGGTGGAAGACCTGCGCAAAGCAGAAGGTGATGCCGACATCAGCTGCGACCTGTGCCACACGATCGGGGGGAAGGGTCAGCACCACTCCCAGCTCTTCCAGGACGTCAGCGGTGCCGCAGGCCGACGACGCCGCTCGGTTTCCGTGCTTGACCACACGTACGCCAGCACCAGCCACCACGAGAGCTGCCATGGTGGAGATGTTGACCGAGTGCGATCGGTCTCCCCCGGTGCCGACGATGTCGACCGCGGGACCAGCCACCTCGATCCGGTGAGCCGCCGCCAACATGCCATCGGCCAGGCCGGACATCTCCGCCGCGGTCTCGCCCTTGGCGCGCAGAGCCACCGCGAAGGCGGCGATCTGCGCCGGGGTGGCGTTGCCCGCCATCACCTCGCCCATCGCCCACTCGGCAGCTACGGCGTCGAGGCCCTGGCGTCGCACCAGGGTGCCGAGCACCGTGGGCCAGTCCGGTGTCTGCATCTGGGCGTGATCAGGAGTTGGCGGCGACGTCGCCGGCCGAGACCCGGTTGCGGAGCAGCTCGGCGGCAGCCGCTGCTGTCGTGATCGGGTCGAGGGGATGCGCGACCACGCCGTCCGCCCGTGACCACGACGCCAGCCAGCCGTCCTGGGCGCGTCCGACGATCAGCAGGATCGGAGGAGACTGGAAAAGCTCTTGCTTGATCGTGCGGCACACCCCAAGACCTCCAGCGGGGACCGCCTCACCGTCGAGGATGGCGAGGTCGACGTCACCGGGGCGAAGTCGGTCCATGACCGCCCAGTCGGTGGCGACGTCGACGAACTGCACGGCCGGCAGATCGGCGGCGGGCCGACGCCCCAGCGCCATCCGCACCTGCTCACGGGTGTTGCGGTCGTCGCTGTAGACCAGGACGGTGAGTTCGTCGTCGGCCATGCCGCTCCCCGCTTCGGAACAGGCCACCGACCTCGCGCCGGTGACTCAAGGGACGCCCTGATGGTAGCCAGCCGCCGCACCATCGCGATGACCGGGCGCCGCCGTCTGACGGCGCCCACATCGTCGGAGGACGCGGAGGTCACAGAACGGCAACGCCGGGGCGAAGAACCTCCCCAGGGGGAGCGTCCTGGCCAGTCGATCATGACCACGAGGCAACACCCCGGGAATAAAGTTCGCCCCCTCGCACCATCAGGTCGTCGGAGTCGGCATAATCGGGCGCGTGTCGACAGCATCCGTGGCCGAGCCAACCCAGATTCAGGCGCCCAACCGGCCCAACCTCGTCAGTGTGGGAACCATCGTCTGGCTCTCGTCAGAGTTG
>JAHELE010000159.1 GCA_024644345.1 Actinomycetes bacterium
CTGACCAGCCTTCGGATCCTCAGGTGTCGACGACCAGGCGGACCATCACGGTGTCGTCCACCGAGAGCGCTTCGGCCCGTCGCACCAGGTCTTTGACGGGGACGATGTAGCCGCCGCCCTTAGGGAACAGCGAGGTGGTCCACTCGGTCTGGCCGACCGTCGCGGTGACCGGAATCATCCCCCAGCCGTAGGTCAGTGCCGCTGCGACTTCCTGTAGCTCAGCCGACTCGTCGTCAGGAACGGTGACGAAGTGAAAGGGCGACGGTCCCTTCCAGAACCAGAGGCGACCGCTGAACTCCAGGATCATCGGGTCAGCCTAGATGTCAGCACCGTTCGCTGCGTGGCTGCGGAGGCTGTCGTGTATACCGCCACTAGCGTGGGCGGATGAGCCAAGGTGACATCGCCGCACTTGCCGATGCGGTACGAACCGGACGTGTCAGCGCCGTCGAGCTGGTGGCAGAGGCGTACAGCAGGATCGACGAGCATGACGGTGTTCTCAACGCGGTTGTCGCCCGATGCGACGAGGTCGCTGAAGAGGCGGCGGCAGCGGTGGACGCGGAGGTGGCTGCTGGTCGCGACCCCGGGCCGCTGGCAGGGGTCCCGGTTCTCGTGAAGGACCTCGAACACGTCGCGGGCATGGTGACCACCAAGGGATCCCTGCTGCTGGTCGACTCGCCGGCGGCGGCCGACCACGGGACGGTGCCGCGTCGCCTGATGGACGCGGGTGCCGTGATCGTTGGCAAGACGAACTTGCCGGAGTTCGCGACCGAGGGTTTCACCGACAACCTGGTGTTCGGCGCCACGGGCAACCCGTGGCGCCCGGAGTACTCGCCGGGCGGTTCGAGCGGCGGCAGCGCAGCGGCCGTGGCTTCCGGAATGGTGCCGATTGCCACGGCCACCGACGGCGGCGGTTCGATCCGGATCCCGGCGGCGTTCTGTGGGCTCGTGGGTATCAAGCCGACGCACGGTGTCATTGGTCGCTGGCCCGCCCCCGACTGGATCGACATGTCAACCGAGGGCCCGTTTGCGACATCGGCGGACGACCTCGACCTGCTCTGGCGGGTGCTTGCTGGACGCGTCGACGGCGACCCGGGATCCCTGCCGTCAGTGATGCTGAAAGACGCGGGAGAGGGCTTACCCGTCCGACGCGTCATCGTCCTCGATCGCTTTGCCGCAGATGCCGACCTGCCCGACGATGTCCGCGCCCCGTTCGAGGACGCCGTTCAGCGGATGAGTGAGCTGGTTGGGGTCGCGGTCCACCGGATCCGCGCACGCGACCTCTGCGGCACCACGGACATCGACGACGACTGGTTCACGATCGCCACCGCCGAGCACGTTGCGCGCCTCGGGCGGAACTGGGTCGAGCAAGGGCTCGAGCAGATGCATCCGGCTGCCCGCGGCTTCATGGAGTGGGGGCTGCGGATCGACGTCGACCAGTACCTCGCCGCTCGCTACCGCCGCTTCGAGCTGGTGTGTTCGTTGGACGCGATGTTGGGCGACGACGGTGTTCTGCTGAGCCCGGTCAACGCCGCGTCAGGCTGGCTGGCCGATGGCCGGCTGAACGCTGACCAGGAGCCGGGGATGATGCCGCCTGACGTCTTCAACACCCCGTACACGAACATCACCGGCCACCCGACGCTTTCCCTGCCCGCTGGAATCACGGCCATTGGCATTCCGTTCGGACTGCAGGTGGCGGGTCCGAGGTTCCGCGACGGGATGCTCCTTGAGCTTGCGCGTCGCTGGGAGGCCCAGAACCCGTGGCCACGAGTGGCCCCCGGCTACCGGACGTGGGCCGAAGCGCTGCCTTGATCGTTCGCTGTCTGGTCGGCCTGGACCTCTTCGGCGGCTCGCACGATGTTGCGGACCATGGAGCCGAAGACCACCCCATGGAACGGGGCAACCATCCACCAGTACGCGTGCCCCCACAGCCCTCGGGGGTGGAAGATGGCGCGTTGTCGGTAGGTCGTGGGGTCGTGCTCGACCACCATCTCGAGCCAGGCGAGACCGGGCAACCTCATCTCGGCCCGCAGCCGGAGCAGCTCCTCAGGGATGCGCTCCTCCACGCGCCAGAAGTCCAGCGACTCGCCCACCATCAGGCGGTCAGGGTCTCGACGTCCGCGGCGCAGTCCGACACCCCCAACGGCACGGTCCATCAGGCCACGGACCTCCCATGCGAGCGGGAACGAGTACCAGCCACGCTGTCCGCCGATGCCTTCGATCACCTGCCACAGTGCGGCGGGCGAGGCGTACGTCTCACGCTGCCGCTCGTCACGGTAGAGCGACCCGCCGGCCCATTCGGGGTCGCTCGGGAGTGGGTCGCTCGGAGCCCCGAACACCGAGGCGTTCGACCAGCGCGTGGCAACGTCGGCGTCCTTGATGCGCCGCAGCGCCAGCTCGACAGCCCGGTCGAAGCCGATCAGCCCCGACTCGGGGTCAGGGATGTAGTCGGCGATGTCGTGCTCGTGACAGAAGACCTCGTGCTTCAAGGACTTGACCAGCGGTCGCGCTATGGCGCGAGGCACTGGAGTCACGATCCCGACCCAGTGACTGGACAGGGTGGGTGAGAGCACCGGGACGGGAACAATGATGCGGCGTCGCAGCTCAGCTACCTCGGCGTAGCGCTGCATCATGTCGGCATAGGTGAGGACATCGGGTCCGCCGATGTCGAAGGGGCGGTTGACGTCGGGCGGCAGATCCGCCGACGCCACCAGGTAGCGGAGCACGTCCCGGATGGCGATCGGCTGGATGCGGTTGTGCACCCACTTGGGGGTGACCATCGCCGGGAGCCGCTCGGTGAGGTAGCGCAGCATCTCGAACGAGGCGGAACCCGAGCCGATGATGACCGCTGCCCGCAGCTCGGCGGTAGGAACACCGGAGTCGCGCAGGATCTGGCCGACACGCAGTCTCGATGCTAGGTGTGGTGAGAGAGGGGCAGCGGGCTCTTGGCCGTGCGTGGCGGCCTCCGGGGTGAGGCCGCCGAGATAGACGATTCGGTGGACGCCAGCCGTCGCGGCTGAGTCCGCAAACGTCTGCGCCATGGACGCCTCGAGGTCGTCGAATCCTTCACCCTCGACGAGGGAGTGCAGGAGGTAGTAGGCGACGGACACGTCGGCCATCGCTTTGGCCGCGTCAGCCGTATTCGTGGCATCACCGGCGACCACCTCGATGTCGCCCGCCCACGGACGGTCACGGAGTCGATCGGGAGACCGGGCCAGCACCCGGACCCGGAAGCCGGCGTCCAGCAGCTCGGGTACGAGGCGTCCGCCAATGTAGCCAGTGGCGCCGGTGACGAGCGCGAGTCTGGCGGGGGTCGGTGATGGGGGCACCCACCTAGTCTGCTGCTGATTGCCGCCAAGCACACCTTCGAGGCCGACATGACACGATCGGAGGCATGAGTCCGTGGTTGGAGATCGCCGTGCTTGTGGCGATGATCGTCGGCCTGATCGGGCTGGTGGTGCCCGTACTTCCTGGACTGGCGCTGATGTGGGGCGCCGTGGGCATCTGGGCCCTGCTCGACGGTGGCGGCGCCTGGCGCTGGACCACTTTTGGCGTGGTGACCGTCCTGGCGGTCGTGGGTCTGGTCGCGGCTCTGACGCTGTCGGGGCGCAAGGCCACCGGGGCAGGGGCCCCGTGGTGGGCCCTGGCGATGGCGGCGATCGGGGCGATCGTGGGCTTTGTGATGATTCCGTTGGCGGGGATCGTGGTCGGCGGTATCGCGGGGCTGTGGCTCGGCGAGCTGATCAGGCTCCGCGACCCGCGGGCCGCTTGGGACACCACCTGGGCCGCTCTCCAGGGGTATGGGCTCGGCACGGTGGTCCAGATGGTCGCCGGGGTCGCCATTCTGCTGGTCTGGGGCATAGGAGTCCTCCTCTCCTGAGCCGATCCGCCCCGACTCGCCGGGGTGATGATGGCGTCACTTCGATCGGTCGGGCACAATGCCCACAGCGCGACTAGCGCATCCGGCGTCCGGCCGGCGAGGTAGCTGGGGAAGGCGACCCTCGCAAAGGAGGCCGGAGATGTCGGTTGCACCGACCACGCGTGGAGTGGTCTTCATCCACTCAGCGCCTGCTGCGCTCTGCCCGCATGTCGAATGGGCCATCGCCGGTGTCCTGGGCGGTGAGATCAGTCTGCAGTGGACACCACAGCCGGCCCAGACCGCGTGCTATCGGGCCGAGCTCTCATGGCAGGGCACCCCTGGCACCGCCGCCACGCTGACCTCCACGATGCGCGGCTGGGAGCATGTGCGCTACGAGATCACCGAAGAGGCGTCGCCCGGCTTCGAGGGTGAGCGTTACATGTACACGCCGACTCTGGGCATCTTCCACGCCGTCATGGGCCTGCACGGCGACATCTTGGTTCCGGAGGACCGGATCCGAATGGCGATGTTGGACG
Organism: Actinomycetes bacterium; assembly: GCA_024644345.1. Lineage (GTDB taxonomy): Bacteria > Actinomycetota > Actinomycetes > JAHEKZ01 > JAHEKZ01 > JAHEKZ01. The sequence continues at coordinate 4,393 of JAHELE010000159.1, forward strand.
CCGAAGCCGGCAAGGGCACTCTCCCCGGGACGCTCGACCAGCTGCTCGGTCGCCCGTGGGACGACGAGCTCGAGACCTTCCGTCACGCCGGAGATGGTGCTCCGGTCCGATGGCTGCACCAGGTGATCTAGCCGATCGATACCTGGGGCATACGGCCGGACGAGTCCCCTTCCCTGTCCGGTTGCGACAAGGCTCCCCCCGCGGTGACGCGGGGGGAGCCTTCGCACATCCCCAAGGGTGTTCAGTCCTAGCCGCGTCCGGCGATGGTGACGTCGTCGCAGCCCCACATCCCTTTCTGGCCAGGAGGGTTCGTCGCGCG
>JAHELE010000051.1:0-16794 GCA_024644345.1 Actinomycetes bacterium
GCCAACGACAAGGTCAGGTGCGGTGTGCCCTACATGACGCCACGGCTGCGGCGATGGCTTGTCCAGGGTCTCTGGTTGCAGTACTAGGCGGACGCGATAGCCGCCCGCCACGTCGACCGACTCGTACCACGCCGATGACGACAGAGGTTCCTCGACCAGCGAGCCCTGCAGATCGGTGGGGTCGATCGGTGCCACCACCCTCACCTGCCACCCACGCTCCTCCACCGGGTGGATCCCCAGTGCCACCAGAGCGGTCGCCCACCCGTCGCCAGCGCGTGCCCGGCGTGGCTGCTGCACCTCGTCGACGAGCGGGAGCACGTGATGACCGCCGTTGTCGTCCGTCGCGAGAACCAGCCAGCAGGCGGGGACAGCATCGGGCAACTCGAGCGCGTCCACCACCTCGAGGCGGTCCGGAGATGCGCTGCCGTGGGGCAGCAGCAGTCGCGGGGGAACCAGGGCCACGCGTCGTGCAAAGCTCTTGGGCACTGGCTCGTCCCTTCGCCCCCGTCGCGTCCCCTGGTGTTCTACTGCTTGGTCAGTGTCCCCCAGCAGCCGCGCTCAGCCCAGCACATCGACGATCACCGGGAGATGATCTGTAGCGGCAACGAGTTCTGATTCGTCGACAATCTCGAGGGGTGAGACCGCGTGAACCGTCCACTCGTCGGGAACGAGGATCGCGTCGATCCTTCGTCGTGGATTCTTGGCGGAGAAGGTCGGGAGGTCGGCGTCCGCCCCCACGTCTCTTCGGCCGATCGCCAGTGTCTGCCAGGCAGGACCGCTCGACGTCTCGTTGAGGTCCCCCGCGACGATTGAGCAGTCCTGCCCGACTCGTTCGACGATCTCGGTCGCGTGCTGCCGCCGCTCGACGGCATCGAGGCCCATGTGGATCGACCCACCGACGAAAGACCGATCGCCGAGGGTTAGCCGAGCCATAGCCAGCCCGCGCTGGTGCAGGCGGGGGGTCTTGGTCAGCAAATGGTTGGCCGGCTCGTCCACATCGATCCGGAGCGTGGTGAGCAGAGCCACCCCCGCTGCCGGGCGGCCGCCGGCCGCTACGACAAGTCCCGACTGTCTGGCGAGGGCCGCCAGCTTGGCCTGAGCACGAAGAAATCGCGGAGCCTCCTGGACAAAGAGGACATCCGGGGCGCTCTGGCGGAGGACGCGCACGACCGCCTCTCTGTCGTCGCGCAAGGACCTGACGTTCCAGGTCATCAATCGAAGGCGACTCACCACTCTGCTCCAACCGGGTGAACGTAGGGGCTATCCTGGCGTGCGTGCCGGGACGCGAGGACACTTGATACAGATCTTGATAGACCGTATGGGCGACGTGTGCCCACAAGGGGGACCCATGCTGGCTCGCTTCAGGCCCAAGCCGCGAGGCGACGATGGCGCGTCCGCGGTCGAGTTTGCGCTCGTGCTCCCCATTCTGCTCATCATCGTGCTGGGCACGATCGTCTTCGGTCTCGCGATCTTCACCCTGATCACTGCCCAGCACACCGCAAGGGAAGCGGCGCGGCAGGTTGCGGTGGGTGGCTTCACCAGTTGCTCCGGCACCAGTTCCAGTTCTGACTTGAGCTGGTACATCGCCAACGATCTTGGTCTTTCGAGCGCCGCCGTGACAAACGTGAAGCTGAGAACAATTGACCAGGACGCAAACGGCGCGGACCCCGGAGACAAGGCTCAGATTTCTTTCTCCGTTCCCTCGGACTCCGGAATGAACGGCGCGTTCAAGGGGGTGCTGAACATCTTGCCCGGCGGCACATACATCCTTCCCCCCACATTCAGCATCACCGCCGACACGAGAGTCGAGCAAGTAGGCGGGGTGACGTCATGCGGCTAGGTCGGCATAACAGCTTCGACGATAGCGGAGCCATCGCACTGATCGTCGCAATCCTTGCCGTGGTGCTTCTCGGAATATCGGCCTTGGTCGTCGATGCCGGGGTCGCGTTAGAAACCAGGAGAGACGCGCAAAAGACGGCTGACCTCGCCGCGCTCGCCGGCGGACAGGAACTACCCGACCAGGCAGCCGCACGCACCGTCGTTGCCCAGTACCTCGCGGACAATGGATGGCCCCTCCCGGCGGGGGACGTTCAGACCTTGCTGAATGACGACGACTTCGCGAACGGAGAGGTCGACTTCGATCCCGGGCTCAATGCAAACGGCCTGGCCAACACCAGCCTCACGGTGTACCCACCCACTCGAAGCGTCGGGTTTCTGCTTTCGGGTGTCTTCAACACGTTGAGCGGACCGAAATCCCCTACCGGCGTAGACGTATCGGCGGCAGCTACCGTCGAGATCCGCAGCGTGAAGAACATCTTGCCGTTTCAGGTTCCGGGTGGGGTAGATCCCGGGATCCTATGCATCAAGAACGACACAGCAGATCCGTGCGCCGACAAGACCGAAGGGGACTTCGGCTTCTTGGCATTCCCGAGGGACGACGTGAACGGTTTGGACGCCGTCTTACAGAAGAACATCCGAGAGGGCGTTCAATTCACTCCGACACTGATCCCTGACGCCGATGGCGTGCTTGAAGATGCGCTGGCCATGGATCCCGACCCACTCAACTGCTCCGATTCGCCCCCCTATCCCGATGGAGCCATCCTCATAGGGGAATTTGACGGCTTCAACTGTGCCCCGCCGGGCCCAGGCAACAAGATGTCCGTGGTGACGGATGCGCTCGTTGGCACTGGCGGGGTTGGCGGATGCAACGGAAGGCTCGCCGTTCCTTCGGGGACACCTGGAGCCATTGCAATCGATAAATGTTTCGTGAGCCCAGACGCGTTTGCCACGTACATCAACCCTGCCAGCGACCTGGCCAACGTCAACTCATGGGGACCGATTTCCGCAGCCATTGCAGACGACCCGCGATTTGGCATTCTTCCGGTCATGGCATCCGCGAATGTCATATCGATCTCCGGATCCGGAGGGGACAAAGAAGTTCCGATCGTCAAGTTCTATGGAAGTTACTACCGCACATTTTACGACAGCTCGGGGACTCCCTTCCCAACCTCCACCAAAAAGAACATTGGGGCAATTTCCGCCTTCGTGTTTCCGCTCGATCTCATCGATGGGATTGCCCCAAACGACGTCGGCACGATCCCGTATATCGGTGGAGTCAAGATCCCGGTGCTCGTGAAATAGCACTCACCGAACGAGGCCTCTCGCGCCTTCACTCGGTTTGACGTTCTTGGTTGAGTCGAACGCGACGTTGAGCGTCGCATTGTTACCGGAGAAGTTCACGCTGTTGACAACGATCAGCGAAGCGAACGGCACGTCAGTCCCGCCGTTTCCACGAAGATCGAGCGCGGCGTTGGTTCCGTAGATGGTTCCCGAAACGGTGGAGTCACCATTGCCCACCAACAGCATGGACGCGGTGTTGTATCGGTCGTACACCAAGGACCAGCCGTACAGCTCCTCAGGGACGGTCGGGTAGGTGGCCTTCCGAGGAGCCTCGAGCACATATCCACCGTTGCCCGAGATCTTGATCCCCCCACCCGTCTCGCCGGGTGAACTGCAAGGACGAGGCGCCGTACCTGTCTTGCAGGTGAAGTAGAAAGTCACTCCCTTGGCCTGGAGTTGCCCGGCGTTCCCCGAGAGTTCGAAATCATCAGTGAACACGTATAGCCCGGGTTGCATCACGCACGGGGAACTGTTGGTGCTCTTGTAGCCGTCGTATATGCCCGGCCCGTCGGCGCACGGGTTCACCTTTGATGTGAGCGTGCTCTGCGTTGCAAAGGGCAACACATACGAAGCCAAGGGGTCGACGATCTTGGGCTGACCCGCCTTGCCTTTGCCTCCCTGGAACTTTGTGCCGTCTCCCGAGATGGAGCCTGAGACGTAGGCGTTTCCACCGTCGAGCACCTGCGTGCCGTCGTCACCGGTGACGTACCCGGCAGTCGATCCCGCATACCCGTTTTCCTTGATGTCAACGTCGCCGTTGAACCATAGGTTTCCACCCGAGACGGTGAGATTTCCGTTCTGGATCGTGTGTGTCGTGTCGCCCAGTACACAGAACGAGCAGATGTTCTTGCCGCCCGGATCGAGCCTCGCCTGTGCCAAAGCCCCGATACTGACCCCGGTGTAGCCGAAAACACCACCGAACATGGACGGCTGCTTTCGGAGCGGGACGACGACGAGAACCTGCTTCGGATAGAGAAACTTGTCGAATGAGATACAGCTTGTTCCCGTTCCGGGGTACTGGTAGGCAAGCGGCTTGTCATTGTCACAGCCGGCCCACTCGGCTTCGGTCGTCCCGTAGTTCTTGGCGGCGTACTCCTTAGCGGCATCCACGGCCGCTTGAAAGTCTCCGGGCTGATTGAGGTTGGGGGCTCTGGTGGCGTAGAGCGCGTTTGCTGCGGCGAGTGCTGCTGCGTCAGCGGTGTTCTGGGCCTGGCGGCGATTGTCACGTGCAATCCCAAGGTCTACCACGAGTGCAGCCAGACCGAACAGAAGAACCGCCATCACCGCAGTGAGTACGGCAACGGCCCCGCGGTCGTCGCGCACCAGACGCCTCATCCACACCACGTCCAGTCGGCTCCGGCAGGCGCAGCTTCCTCACCACCGGTGAAGGTGGGAGCGGGGGTCGCGTTCTCAATCGCCATCTCGACTTCGCTGCGGATAATGCGGTCGTTGGGCAGTGGAATGATTCCGGTGCCTACACCGACTTTGAGCTGCGAGCAGACGATCAGCGGCTTGCCCCGCAACCATCCTTCCGGAGCCATCACTTTGACCGCCGGGTTTCCGGTGATCCCACTGATCCGGTCATGTGCCGTGCACATGAGTTTGAGGGTGTTCGGGTCGGAGGCTGACGTGTTGAGCCCACAACTCGCGGTGTCACCGAACTCGGCGACGACCCCTTGACGGGCAGCCTCACGGACACCTTGCCGCGTTGAAAGAGAATCCGAGAACCAGAGTCCGTACTCGATGATGCCGAAGACCAGGAGGAGGAGGACAGGGGCAACGAGGGCGAATTCGACGGCGGTTGCTCCGTCGTCGCGCCTTCCGTGAGCCGACCTTCGCAGTCGCTTCATGACTCCCTCCGCACGGGAGCCACACGGCATCCCATTCCAGAGGCGCCATCGGCAGAAATCCGAGGGTGCTTGAGGCGGAACCCCCCTGACCACTCGCCCAGGGGATGCTCAGTAACCCAGGGTGACTATCGGCTACTGGGCGTGTCTGCGTGCCAACATGGCCGCGCCCACCACCCCAGCCGCGTTTCCCATCGACGCCGGGACGATCGGAGGCAGGGGCCGCACAGCTGACCCGGTCACAGACGCAGCCATCTGTCGACGGGCTGGTTCCAGCAGTAGCTCGCCCGCCTTGCTCACTCCCCCACCAACAACGATGATTTCGGGATCGAGAATGGCGATCAGGCTGGCTAGCCCTCGGCCGAGCCACGCGCCAACATCCGCCAGCGCAGCAACAGACCGTGGCTCACCCGCGTCGGCTGCCCGCGTGATGCCAGGACCCCCGACCTCGGGATCCCCACCACGCTGCACGTACTCAGCCACCAGAGCGGTACCACTGGCATAGCGCTCCCAGCAACCGCGAGACCCGCACGGGCATGCGCGCCCCTCGATGACGACGGTCAGATGCCCGGCCTCACCCGCAAAGCCCTGGGAACCTCGGTACACCTGGTTCCGGAGCACAAGTCCGGCACCCAGCCCCGTGCCCAGAGCGATGAAGAGCATCTCTGTACTCCCTCGGCCCGCTCCCCCTTCATGCTCGGCCCACGCAGCTGCATTTGCGTCGTTTTCAACGAGTATTGGGGTACCCAGCGCGTCACGTAGGTCGCGGGCCAGCGGCTCTCCTGCCAGGGGCAGATGCGCCGAGAAGAGAACAGACGATCCGTCGGCGGCGACATTCCCGGCGATGGCCAAGCCCACCGCAGCTATGTCGAGCCCCTCGCGCACGTCCCCGACGGCCGAGACGATCCCGGCCACCATGCCGGAGTAGGTGCCTGACTCGGTCTCGGCCCGGCTTCGGCGCACGATGTCGCCCGACTCGTCAAGCAGCGCGGCGGCCACTTTTGTGCCCCCTACGTCAACACCCACGGTGTATCGGGTCATGAGTCGATGTCGATCCGCTCGATGTCTGGCCGGCCCTGGCTCGTCCACTTGTCTTCGTGTTCGGTCACGGTGGCCCGCACCGCTGCGATCAGCGCTTCAGCAGCCCGTCCGAGTTGTTCGACTACCTCGGGATGATGTTCACGCACTGCACTCAGTGCCAAGCACACCGGGCAGGCCCGGCACTCTGCGCTGTCTGTGGCGATCGGAGTCTCCGGAACACCGCGCGCGTCGAGCCACTCACGTAGCGCATCCATCAGTCGACCGGCCTCGTGAGCTGCGCTACCGAGCGCTTCGTCGGCGGCGCTCACGGGTGCGCCCCCTTGGCTTGCGGGAACATGGTGGGATCGGGGTCGAACTCGATGGCCAGTCGATCGTCCTCGACGTGCGCGCGGCGCACGGAGCAACGTCGCAACGCGCTGGGAAGGGCCAAGACCCGGCGACGCCCGGACACCGTAATCACGAGATCGTCTCCCACTCGCGTGAGCTCCAGAGAGGATTTGTCCAGCATCGGCAGCGCCAACTCCAGCACGAACAGGTCTCCTTCCTGACGCACGGTGATCAGCTCAGCAGAGGGACCGGTATCGAGCGGATCAGCTGATCCGTAGACGTCGACACCCAGCCGGTTCAAGGCATCGGCCCCCATCGGTTCGGTGGGTTGATAGGCGGCCTGGAAGATCGGGAGAGGATCGAAGGACTCGACGATCTCGTCGAGCTGCCTGCGCTGGGCCCGCACCCACCCAGCTCGCCAGGGATCTTCGCCTGCATCGAAGACGCGGTTGGCGATGACACTGTCGACCCGATACCCGTAGAGCGCCAGCTGTGTTCTCGCGCGTCGGGCTTCGGCGACGACCACGGACTCGGGGGTGAGAACAAGCCGAACCGTCGTCTCAGGCGAGGTAAGTACACGCTGCACCTCCTGCAGCTGCTCCTGCAGACGCTCAGCGGCCTCCCAGGCATCCGAGCTCGGAGCTGGTAGGCCGACGGCTGGGCCGAGAAGAGGTCGGAGCGCCCGGACGACCCGTCGATCCGCTGGCATCGCCTTCGTGACATACCAGTCCAGCAGCTCCGGCAGCGCGAGAAGTCGCAGTGTCTCTGCCGTTGGTGCGCAATCGACAATGACGGCGTCCCACCGGCCACTTCGAACGTGCTCGCTCACTTCGATGAGCGCCAACAGCTCTTCTGCCCCAGGCAGCACGGTCAGCTCTTCGGCGCGCAGCCGATCGAATCCCGCGGTGCCCAGGGCCGCAGTCAAATAGTTCTGAAGCTCGCCCCACGACTCCTGAAGTCGACGCTGGGTGTCCACATGCCCCACATAGAGACCAGCGCTCACTTCCGTCGGTTCGTCCTCGACCGAGCAAACCAGCGCATCGGCCAGCGAATGCGCCTGATCGGTCGACAAGATAAGGGTCTTCAGCCCGTCCGCAGCGATACGAGCGGCCGTTGCCGCGGCAAGCGTGGTCTTCCCTACACCGCCCTTACCGGTGAACAGAACGACGCGCACGGCCTCACCTCCCATGACGGGGAAGCCTAGTCGTCCGTCTTCCACCAGGGGCCCGGGCTCTAGTCGCCCTCAACTCTGCGCTTGAGCTCTTTCAGGGCTGTGTCCGTGACGACCTTCTCTGCCTTGCGTCTGAGCAGGCCAATCATCGGCATCTTGAGGTCAAGCGTCAGGACGTACTCGACGTCTGTTGCCCCGTCCGCGCCGGCGGTGAGGTGATAGCTGCCATCCATGGCGGTGAGCATCTGCGCCTCTACCAGCGTCCAGCTGACCGACGCGTCTCCGTTCCAGGTGTAGGCCAGGGTGTATGTGTCCTTCACGACACCGGCATCAAGGACGAAGGTGGCCTTGGTTGGCCGTTCGTCTGCCCCCCGCTCGAGCACCTCTACCGCTCGAACCGATCCGGTCCAGTCGGGGTAGGACTCGATGTCGGCAATCTCGTTCATCACCACGTCGGCCGGCGCGTCGATCGCGATGGTCGACGAGGTCTGCTCACTCATGGGGTGCTCCAGGCCAGACGCGGATGATGATCAGGACGAGCGTATCGGCCTCAGAGCAGCGCTCCGAGAGCGGTGAGGATGCCGAACAGAACGAGTCCTACGAGCAGGGTGCCGCCCACCATGACGGTCACGCGCGTCGGCTTGTCACTGAGACGCTCGGCGAGCCCAGCTACCGGCTCGCTCTGCCGGTGCTCGGCGGCCAGCATCGAGAGCATGACGTCTATCTCGGTGATGTCCACCGCCGGCGCCTCGTCTTCAGGCTGGGGCTGGGGCTGGACAGCAACGGCAGATTCATATCCAAGGCCTGCATGGACCCCTGGCTGGATCTTCGAAGGGGGCTCCTCGTCGACGATCTGGTCTTCCGTCTCCTCGAGGCCGAGGACCTCCTCGAGCGGAGCTGTAAGCGGGTCGATCGTCGGCCGGATCGCGGCGTAGCAGAGCGAGCACCAGCCCTGGTCCGGCCGAAGAGGGGATCCGCACTGGCCGCATGACAACGTCGTACTCACGTGCCATTACTCGGCATCCCGGTTCATTTGCTTGACTGCGGTCGGTTCTGCAGTTGCGGACACCCCGGTGGGCGGATCAACCTGGTTCCCGTATCTGCCGAAGGGGGGACGATGAGTGCAGTAGTGGAGGCGCGCGACCTAACGGTCTCGTTTGGACCCGTGGTCGCGGTAGACGGCTTCGACCTCACCGTGCCGGCGAGGGCGACTCTGGCGCTCGTCGGGCGCAACGGAGCCGGGAAGTCGACCACTCTCAAGGTGCTGGCGGGGGTGCTGCCCCCAACCTCTGGATCGGTTTCGGTGGCCGGTATCGATGCCGTTCGACATCCCGACCAAGCGCGAGCCCAGGTCGGCTACTGCCCTGATGTGGGGGGACTCATCCCACGTGCGACACCGTGGGAACACCTCCAGCTAGCGGCCACTCTGAGGTCGATGGGTGACGGGTGGGAGAAGAGAGCCGAAGACCTGCTCGATCGGTTCGACCTCCTCGGCGTGGCAGATCGCATCACTGCAGGTTTCTCCCATGGCATGGGTCGACGAATGTCTGTGGTACTCGCGGCTTTTCACGAACCCGAAGTGCTATTGCTCGACGAACCATTCGACGGGGTCGACCCCCTCGGCGTCGAGGCGACCATGGACGTCATACGGGAGCTCCGGGCCACTGGTTCAGCGGTGCTGGTCTCCACCCATCTCCTTGAGCTTGCAGTCCAAGCGTGCGAACAGGCCGTCGTTCTGCGGCGGGGAAGGGTCGTTGCGGCCGCACCCGCCGCAGAACTGGCCGGAGCGGCCGGGGCGGCACGCTACCGGTCACTGCTGACGTCATGAGCGGGTCGGTCAACATCTCCGCCAACCGACAGCTGGTGGCGCTTCTTAGGCTGCGGTGGCGAATGATTCGCTCCCAGCCGATCCGCTGGGCAATCGTCGCTCTTACGCTGCTGCCGGCCAGTCTTGTCATCGCTGGCCTCATGGGGATGCAGACTCTGCCGGACGAGCAGACGTTCAACCTTTCACTCGCCACGCCAACCTTCTACGTCGGATTCCTCGTGCTCGCCATCCTGGCGCCCTTGGTGTCGGGCGGGGGCTACGAGCTGTACCCCGCCGACCAGCTGGTGGCCTACTCCATCCGGCCCGCCACAGCCTTCCGAGGGACCTTGGTACTCGCCCCTGTCAACCTTGCCTGGGTCATCAACGTTGTGGCCCTCTTTGTCATGACCGGGTTTGCCACGGGTGATCTGGCCTGGCTACCCACATCGCGATCGCTGCTTACCGTCGCTGTCTTCATTCTTGCCGCCACTGTCATCGGGCATGCCATCGGCTGGCTTGTGATGGGCTTCCGACAGTCGCGAAGGGGGCGCCTGATCACGAATCTCGCAGGTGGCAGCGCCTTGTTGGTCGGGTTCCTCATCTTCTGGACCGACAACGTGATCTCACTTCTCGACAACTCACCCACCACTCTGGTTCTCACTGGCGCCTTTGATGGATACAACGGTGAATACCCATCATGGTTCCGTGTCGTGGGCGTTCTCCTCGTGGCAATCCTCGTCTTTATCCGGCTCGGCGACGCCATCGCCAGCTGGGCGCTGCGCCGCCCCGGTGACCATGCCGACCGGACGAGCTCGCGTTCACTCCCCAGGCGTCGGCCGACTCACAGCACGCTGCTTGCCCTGCTGATGGTCGACCACGCAAGCGTGTGGCGTTCGACACCGTTACGACGCGGAGTCCTGGTGCTGGTAATGGTTCCAGGCATCATCTCGGCGCTGGCCGGGATGACGTGGCAGTCGCTCATCCTGGTACCGGGCCTGATCGCAGCAGGTGCCGGACTGCTCTTCGGCATCAATGCGTTCACACTCGATTCGACTGGCTCGATCTGGCTGGCAACGCTGCCCGGATGGGTCTCCCCGGCCTACCTCGCCAAATCGTTGATCTTCTTTGAGATCGCGATGGCCGCAGTGATTTCTGCTCTAATTGGCGGCTCGCTTCGAGCGCAGCCGGCTCACTCGATATCGGAGATCACTTCAGCCTCGATGTCAGCCCTCTGCTGCGCCGCGCTGGTCGTCGCTCTTGGGATGAGGTCCTCATTGCGGAATCCGCACCGTGCAGATCTCAAGGGACCTCGCGACACGCCAGCCACCCCGGGGGTCATGGCCGCACAATCCATGCGCTTTGCCGTGGTGACCACGTTCACCAGCCTCTACTTCGCGGCCTTGGCCATCTCCGAGGTGTGGTGGCTCCCCCTGCTCGGAGCCGTGCCCGTCCTGCTGTTGAGCTTCCTCCACTGGTACCGAACAGGACTCGCTTGGGCTCACCCGCACGTGCGGGCGGCAGTCGTGCTCACCGTCGCCGGCGGCTGACCAATCGGACTAGTTACTTCTTCCTAGGTCTTTTCTGGACATGCCTACGCGTAACGGGCAGGGGGGCATGACACGATGCCGTCACAGCGGCAGTAGTCGCCAAGGGGAACTCGGGGCTGACGTTCATGCAGTACCAGCGTGGTTGGACGACTGTGCTGATGCTGTTCGTCAAAAAATGTCCGCCTTGTTCCTCAACCGTGGGCTCCACACTCCGATAGAAGGTCGTATGGGACGTCGAACTCTTTTGCTCATTGCCGCTCTGGTGGTCGCCGCGCTTGGCACGGTGCTCATCTTCGTCTACGTCAAGAACGCTGACGATCGTGCGCAGGCTGATGCCGCGCCGGTCGACGTGCTCGTCGCGACGCAGCAAGTCGCCGCCGGCACAACGGCTGCTGACGCCTCGAACGCTGGTGCGTTCGAGATTCAGGAGGTTCCGACCTCTGCTGCAGCCGAAGGAGCGTTGACCGATATCACGATCATCTCGGACCAGGTGGCCTTGGCCCCGATCTTCCCAGGGCAACAGATCCTGGCGCAGATGTTCGGGGCCCCCGGATCAGAATCCGGTCTGAATGTTCCCAAGGACAAACTGGCCATCTCGGTCCAGCTCGGAGACCCCGAGCGTGTTGCCGGCTTCGTCGTTCCTGGATCTGAGGTGGCTATCTTCGCCACCGTTACAAGTCCAGGAACTGGGGGCGAGTCGACTCAGGTGCTGCTTCCCAAGCTTGAGGTCATCGGTGTCGGTGCCACATCACTGAGCACACAAACGGTGACTACCGACACGGGCGAGCAAACCACCGAGGAAATTCCTAGGACAATCCTCACCCTGGCAGTGGTGCAGAAAGAAGCGCAGAAGGTCATCAGCGCCCAGTCGGCCGGCAGCCTGTACTTCGGACTCCTCGGCGATGATGCCAAGGTTCGCACGGGAGGGCCCACAACCTCACAGAACCTGTTCCGCTGATGACCGCACTCCTCGACTACGACGCAAGCACCGCAGAGACACTGCGTTCTGCGCTCGGTCCAGACACGGTCGTACTACCCACGTTTGACGCGCTGAAACGACACCTCGAGACGCACCTCGGCGAGGACGCCGTGGTGATCGGGGCCTCGGTGGACATTGAGAGCGCGCTTGCCTTGGCGTCCTCGATGCGCGTCAGTCGACCGAGCATGGGTGTGGTTGTGGTACGTCGTCGTGTGGACACCTCAGTTCTGGCTGACGCCTTACGTTCTGGCGTGCGTGAGGTTGTCGAGGAACGTGACCTGCCCGGAATCAACGCTGCTGTCGCTCGGGTCAAATCGTTGGCCACCTCCCTCCGCGAAACCGTCCCCGGGGCCTCATCACCGGAGGACAGTGATGACCACGGTCGCCTTATCACCGTGTTCTCGGCGAAGGGAGGCTGTGGCAAGACCACGCTCTCCACGAATCTGGCCGTGGCGCTGACAGAGGGTGGCCGGAACCGTGTGTGCCTGGTCGATCTCGATCTCTCATTCGGTGACGTCGCCATCGCGCTCCAACTCTTCCCCGCGCACACCATCGTGGATGCGGTTGCCCTTGGTGACGGAATCGACGTGACGTCTGTGGAGTCACTCCTCACCCCGCACAGCAACATCTCCGGGTTGTTCACACTGGTGGCACCACTCGACCCAGGCTCAAACCGGGGGATATCAGCAGAGCTGGTCCGCAAGATCCTTGAGATCCTGCGTCAAGAATTCGACTACGTCGTGGTCGACACTCCCCCTGCATTCGACGAGCAGGTCCTGGAAGCGCTCGACCAAAGCGACCTGATTGCTTTGATCGCTACGTTGGATATCCCGGCGCTCAAGAACCTCAAACTGACGCTCGAGACACTCGATGAGATCAACTTCCCGCGCGAGAAGTGGGCTGTCGTCCTCAATCGTTCGGACTCAAAGGTTGGCCTGGCGCTCAACGAGGTCGAGAAGACGCTGCGAGTGCCGATCTCGATTCAGATCCCGAGCTCACGCGATGTTCCCGCCGCAATCAACCGCGGCGTCCCCATCATCTTCGACAACCCCAAGCACCCGGTGAGCGTCGCCATCCGCCAGTTCGCTGAGAAGTACGTGCTCACGGGCCACCACGGCGACTCTTCGATCCCGCCCGAGCTCCGCAGCGACCGCCGCGGTCTCCTCCGCAGGAAGGCCAAGACCCCATGAGCCTGGCAGACCGCCTCGCAGAAGCCCGCCGTCAGAAGGCCCCGACGGACCGTGCCGAGGCAGACGACACCCTGATTGGTCAGCCATCCACCAAGCGGAAGAACGCAGACCCCTTTGGTGATCTGAAGCGGCAGGTGCATCAGGCGCTGCTCGACAACCTGGGTCCGAAGCTCTACGACTCTCGGCAAACCCAGAGCGAGTTGGAGCAGAAGGTTCGTCAGACGCTTCAGGAGGTGCTGAGCCAGGAGGACACGCCTCTCACAACTGCCGACCGCGCGCGGATCGCGCAGGAGATCGCCGACGATATTCTTGGCTATGGACCTCTCGAGCCCTACCTGCGCGACCCTGACATCACTGAGGTGATGGTCAATGGCGCTTCCGACATCTGGATCGAGCGTGCCGGACGCATCTACAAGACCGAGGGCGAGTTCGCCGACGAGAACCACTTGCGCAGGACGATCGAGAAGATCGTCGCCCGGGTGGGTCGCCGAGTGGACGAGTCGAGCCCCATGGTGGATGCGCGCCTTCCCGACGGAAGCCGCGTCAACGCGGTGGTGCCGCCGCTAGCTCTTGATGGTTCGTTGCTCACCATCCGAAAGTTCGCGGCTGATCCTTACCGAATCGAAGACCTCATTGGCTTCGGAACCGTGACCCGAACGGTGGCCGACTTCCTCGATGCCTGCGTCCGAGGCAAACTCAACATCCTGGTCTCCGGAGGAACCGGCGCCGGAAAGACGACCACGCTGAACGTGCTCTCCTCCTTCATCCCTGAGGACGAACGCATCGTCACAATTGAGGATGCGGCAGAACTCCAACTGCACCAAGACCACGTTCTCCGCCTTGAGGCGCGCCCACCAAACATTGAGGGACGCGGTGAGGTCAAAGTGCGCGACCTCGTGCGTAACTCCTTGCGCATGCGCCCCGACCGCATCGTCGTCGGAGAGGTTCGCGACGCCGCCGCCCTCGACATGCTGCAGGCGATGAACACCGGCCACGACGGATCGATCTGCACAGTTCACGCGAACACTCCGCGCGACGTGCTGGCCCGCGTCGAGACGATGGTCCTCATGGCTGGGGTCGATCTCCCCGTCCGAGCCATTCGCGAACAGGTGTCAAGCGCCATCGACGTAGTCGTCCAGCAAACCCGCTTCAAGGACGGCACGCGGCACATCACGCATGTCACCGAGGTAGTCGGCATGGAGGGTGATGTCATCACGCTTCAAGACATCTTCCTTTTCGATCACGGAGCCGGCTTCGATGACAACGGCCGGTCACTCGGAACATTGAAGTCCACCGGCCTACGGCCTAAGTTCCTCGACAAGCTCGCCGCATCCGGAGTGCAGATTGACCCCTCCATCTTCGCGTTCGAGAAGTTCGCGGGGCGATGAGCGTGCGTCGGATCATCACCGGCCTCGCAACCGCTGCGCTTCTTCTGGTCGCATCGGCCGCGCCGGCCTATGCAGACCCGTCCGCGACGATCGGGGAAATCGATGCGAGTGACGGTCAGCTCAGCTTCGTCGTTACGCTCGATGGCGTTCCCAGTGGGGCAGATATCGACGTCGACAACGTCACCGCCTCTCTCGAAGGCCAGGCGCTGACTCCGGACGTTCAATCGCTGTCGGACGCCGGAGACCTCACCCAGAACGCGTTGCTCGTGATGGACACCAGCGACTCCATGGCTGGTGAGAAGCTCACCGCCGCCAAAGACGCCGCGCGCCAGTTTGTTGAAGGTGTTCCTTCCGAGGTGGCCATCGGATTAGTCACCTTCGACAGTGTCGCCGAGCTGCAGGTTGCGCCCACTCAAGATCGGGCGAACTTGCTGAAGACCATTGACGGGCTGACGACGGCGCCGCAGACGGTTCTCTATGATGCCGTCGTCCTAGCGGCGAATGAGCTCAAGTCCGCCGACGTCGGTTCGGCCCTGCTCCTATCAGATGGCGCCGACCGGGGAAGTGCATCGACCCTGAACCAGGCGGCGCGCGCAGTCCAGAAGTCGGACGCACGGTTTGATGTCGTCTCCTTCGGGCAGAGCACGGCACAGGTCGATGCTCTCGCCGAGATCGCTGGGAGCAGCGACGGGACCGTCTACCAGGCAGCGGACACAGATGAGCTCGTGGCAGCCTTTGATGCAGCCGCCGAAACGCTCACCAACCGATTTGTCGTCACCTCAGACCTGCCCGATGGCTATGCCCAATCGTCCGGAACGCTCTCAATGACCATTCCCGTGGACGGGGTCGCTGTCACCGACGCGGCACAGGTTGTTATCGGAGAGAAGGCCAGCGATCCAAACCAGGAGATCCCGCCACCGTCACCGGCAGCGACACCTGGTCCTCTTGCAGGCGTTGCCGACAATCTCATTGGCCTGGCGATCGTTGGCATCTTCATCGCACTTGCGATCCTCGTGTTCTTCGCGATCGCAGCGACAGTCAACCGTGAGCGCGACCGTAACAGCGGCGTTCGACGCCGGCTCTCTATCTACACGCTCGGAGGCAGGACGCCGGTCAAGGAGCAAGAGACAACTGTTCTCGGCGACACTCAGGTGGCCAGAAGCGCCGTGGAGTTCGCCGGTAGGGTTGTCTCGCAGCGTGACTTCGAGTCCGTTCTGGGGGCAAAACTCGAGTCGGCTGCCGTACCGCTGAAACCCGCCGAGTGGCTCCTGATCCATGTCGGAATCATGCTCGGCGCCGGACTACTGACCTATCTGATCACCAACGGACGAATCCTTCTCACTTTGGTGAGTCTGTTCCTCGGGGGGATTCTCCCCTGGGCCTACTTGACCTTCAAGGCCGGACAGCGGCGCAAGGCCTTCATGTCTGGCCTACCAGACACACTTCAGCTGATGGCAGGCAGCCTTTCGGCTGGTTACTCCATGCCTCAGGCGGTGGACACCGTCGTCCGCGAGGGCAAGCCGCCTATCTCTACCGAGTTCAACAGGGCACTGGTCGAGACTCGGCTGGGTGTCGAGCTCGAAGATGCCCTCGACGGCATTGCCGAGCGCATGCAGAGTGTTGACTTCGCATGGGTGGTCATGGCCATACGTATCCAGCGTGAGGTCGGTGGAAACCTCGCTGAGGTCCTGTCCACGGTCTCTTCGACGCTGCGCGAGCGCGAGCGACTTCGTCGACAAGTCCAGGTGCTCTCCGCCGAAGGGCGCCTCTCCGCCTGGATCCTCGGACTGCTTCCGCTCGTCTTCGCGCTCTATCTCGTCCTGGTTCGACCGGAGTACCTCCAGCCCTTGGTGACGACGGCGTTTGGATGGATCTTGGTGGGGCTCGGAGTTATCCTGCTGGTCGTCGGCGGCCTATGGCTCCGAAAAGTCGTCAAGGTGGAGGTCTGAGATGGCGCCCCAGTTGGTTCTTCTCATCGGCCTCGCCGCCATCTTCCTCGCGATCGTCATCCTGCTGACGACCATCGGGACGATGACCTCTGAGCGACAGGCAGTCAACCGGTCACTAGCTGCCGTTCGCGCGATGGACTCAGCCCCCGACCAGATGAAGGCAGAACTGGACCAGCCTTTCGGCGCTCGAGTCGTTACACCGACCATGGGCAGATTGACCGATATCGGCCGACGATTCACCGCAGGTGAGCAGACAGAGCGAATTAAGCGCAAGCTCGACCTAGCTGGCAACCCTCCGAACTGGGATGTCGATCGGGTGATCGCGTTCAAAGTCTTAGGACTCTTCGCTGGTTTGATCCTTGGCCTTG
>JAHELE010000051.1:16804-17928 GCA_024644345.1 Actinomycetes bacterium
CTTGTTCTCGGAGCATTGATCGGGGGCTTCCTTCCGTCCATTGCCGCCGCTGTCGGGTTGGCTCTCTTGGGTTTTTACGCGCCAAATCTCGCGTTGTATCAGGCTGCCTACAATCGCAGTGACCAGATCCAGAAGGATCTTCCGGACGCCCTCGACCTGCTCACTATCAGCGTTGAAGCGGGGCTGGCTTTCGACGCCGCGGTGTCACAGGTTGCCCGAAATACCTCAGGCCCCCTGGCTGACGAGTTCTTCCGGGTTCTTCAAGAGATGCAGATTGGCATGGGTCGCACAGAAGCCATGCGTGCCCTAGGTGACCGCACCGATGTCGAGGAGCTTCAAGGCTTCGTCACGGCAATGGTGCAGGCAGATGCCTTCGGTATCCCCATTGCCAACGTCTTGCGAGTCCAGGCCAAGGAGATGCGCATCAAGCGCTCACAGCGGGCCGAGGAGCAAGCTCAGAAGGTTCCCGTGAAGATTCTGTTTCCCTTGATTTTCTGCATCCTTCCGACATTGTTCATCGTGGTGTTGGGGCCGGCAGCCATCAACATCTACGACGCAATCATCGTTGGGCAGTAGGCCGTGGCGCGAGTGGCGCTTGTTTCGCGCAACCCCGGGATGTCGATGGCCCTCTCGGCCACCGAACACAGTGTCGAGGAGATAAGGCCCGGCAATCTCGAGACCTGGCTCGCCGACGGTGCCGACCTTGGGGCTGACGCGCTCATTCTCGACCTTGGATCGCCGACCACCGCCCTGACCATCGTTGGCGACCTGAGGGCTCAAAGCCGCTGGGTACCTGTCCTACTGGTGGCGTCATCGGATGCCGCATGGAGCGATCCCGAGCTGACATCCCTCCCAGGCGTCGACGTACTCCCGCTTCCACTCGATCCACAACGCCTACAAGCCGCTCTCACGCAGGTCCTCCAACACCCACGCACGCCGCCCGTTGCCCGTCCAGCGCCGGTTGACGACCCGCTACTGGAGCCGGTCCCCGACCTCGATTCGACTCCCGATCCGGAGTGGCTCCTCACTCCCGCGATAACCGAACCGGAGCCGGAGCCGGAACCGGAACCGGAGCCCGAACCCGAACCCGAACCCGAACCCGAACCCGAACCCGAACCGGAACC
>JAHELE010000052.1 GCA_024644345.1 Actinomycetes bacterium
GGTGTCGGCGGGTGGGACGCGTGTCTTGGTTGTGATGGTGATGGGGGTGGTGGTGGTGTTGCCGGTGGTGTCCTTGGTGAACAGGGCGTAGGAGTAGGTGGTGTTTGCGGTGAGGCCGGTATCGGTGACGCCGGTGGCCTTCAGGCTGGTGAGGGCCACAGCCGCTCCGGAGGTTGGTGTGGTGGGGGCTGTTGCTCCGGTGGCGCGGCGCACGATGATTTGTGCCAGGTCGGTGTCAGTGGGGTTGGTCCATGACAGGTCGATGGAGCTGGTGGTGCGGGCGCCAACGGTGAGGTTGGTGACGTCTCCCGGTGGTGTGGTGTCGGCAGGCGAAGCCGGCGTGGCCGTGACCCGAGCGCCGGGGGGTCCGAGTCCCCACTTGTTCCGGGCCCTCACGTAGAACTGGTACTTGCGACCGTTGACCAAGGATGAAAACACGCTTGAGCGATCGGTTGCCAAGGTCGTCCGATAGGTCCACGCGGTCCACGTGCCACCAAATCGGGCCCGGTAGTACACCTGGTACATGCTGATAGGTGTTCCATTGGCGTTCGCCGTCGACCACGACACCGTGGCTTTGGCGTCCCCACTGATCGCGGTGGTGCCCGGCACCGCGTCGGGCAGCCCGACCACAACTGACACTGGCGAGGACCACTGGCCGGCTCCCAGGGAGTTGCTAGCCCGAACCCGCGCCTGCATGCGGGTCCCGTTCGGGTAGTAGACAGATTGCGTGAATGTCGTGCTGGGTAGTTGCGTCTTCGCGTACGCAGACCACGTCTTTGTGCGCTTCTTGTAGCGGCGTGAGGCAAGCTCGTAGCCGGTGATCGCAGCGCCGTTGGACACTGGTTCCGTCCAGGACACGTCCGCCTTGCCGTTTGAGGAAACCACCGACGCGCTCGGAGGCCCAGGGGGCGATGCCGCCTCAGCTACGGATACTCACATCCCGAAGCTCGCTAGGCCAACGCACAGGGCGATCACCTGAACAAGAGATTTGAGCGGAGGTCTGTGCATCGTGTTGAACTCTCTGCGAGTGGTGGGCGGAGGCTACACCCCCGTATAGCGCTGGTGCAGTCCGATGGCGACATTGGCCATAGGGACCGCGAACACACAGCGCCGTCGAAAGGCATTCTGCGAATCGCCTGCGCGCGCATACGAGGTCATCGACAATGTGTAGGAGACTCACGTTCACCGATCTCGGGGTCCAAGCGAGTGGGTGATGTGACCAAGCGTCAGGATGGCGTGACGGACATCGTCGAACGAGGACTGTAGTGGGGCCACACGGTACTGGCTTCGGGCCGGACGCAAAGGAACTGGTCCTCGATAGTCGTTGTCCCAGTCAAGGATATTGCACACTCAGTCGAGAATATTGCACCGCACAGCCGCGGCAGTCGCTGTTGGGCTTGCCTCAGTGGTCAGTTCCATAGAAGGTCCTTGTTCAACTGATCCCCATTCAGCGAGGTACACGATGCGCATCGCACCACGCCCACTGATCGGCATCGTCATCTTCGTTGCGTATGGGGCAGTGGTCTCACTGCTCTGGGCTTTCACTGGTCTTGACTACGACGCTGTCGCGGAATCCTCCGACACCATCGTTTCGGGAATCGTGGTCCCGGTCGGCATCGGCGCGCTGTTGCTGGCGATCGTCACGTCCCTTCTTGGCTGGTGGCGGCCGGCGATGCGCGAAGAACGCGGGGCGGGTCCACGTTGGGGCTGGGCGGTACCGGCGATTCTGTTCGTCATCACGCTCATCACCATTGGTGGGATCGATTTCGGTAGGGCCAAGACGAGCACCCTGGTCCTGATTGCCTTTGGCACCGCCTTGGTGGGTTTCTCCGAGGAGCTGCTCACGCGGGGTCTGCTGATCGTTGGATTCCGTGCCTCGCTGTCAGAGGTCTGGGTCTGGTTCTGGTCGTCGTTCGCGTTCGGTGTGCTCCACGCACTGAATCTCTTCTTCGGCCAGTCATTGGCCGGGACCGTCCGACAGATGGTCTTCGCTTTCGTGCTCGGCACGGTCTTCTACGTGACCAGGCGGGTGACCGGCCTGCTCGTCGTCACGATGGTCATTCACGCCTTGTGGGACTTCGGCATTCTGGGGGTCGACAACACCGATGGCAGCCACCTGGTCGTTGGCAACCTGCTCCTCTACATCGCCGTGATTCTCTCGGTGGTTCTCCTGGTCAAGATCTTGCGTCACGACTCTCCCGAGGTTGCCGATACTGTCGTTCGAGCGGAGTGATCAATGGAACGGGAGGACCTTCATACCCATCTTCGGGATCCCGGTCAGTGGGACTCCCCGCGACATCTCCATCCCCGAACCGGCCGACCAGAAGGGCCCATCGACTCAGTCCCAATTCTGATGTCCATCGGTCAGCGACTGGAACCAGGTCCCTCAGACGATGACCAGTCCGACCGGGACGGCCAACGCACAGGTCCTGATAGGGCGACCTGCGTCAGCGCCGCTGCGTCCGTCGACGATTAGCCTTTTCTGGGCGATGTCCGACCGGTGCGGTCGACCTACCGTGAAGGTGTTGCAGGTGGAACCGAGTTCGGGAAAAGCCGAAGCAGCCTCGGTTCCTGTCGGGCAGAGCGATACTGCAGAGGGCGGCATCATGAATATTCTTGCGTGGACGATCTTCATCATCGTGTGGGTGGCGCTCGCGTTTTGGCCAGCACGCGTAGCGGGCCGAAAGGGACATAGCTTCCTCGGCTACTTCATCTTCAGTCTCGTGTTCTTTCCACTGTCGCTCCTCTTCGCGTATCTAGCGGACGACAGGCGAAGCGCCAAGGTCTCCTAGAGGCATCCCCATGGGCGGTGGCGTTTCGATGCCCGGTCTGTCACTCGGCTGCGTAGGCAAAGACTGCCATTTCTGCGTAGACATCGCTTTCCACCCCCGTGATGAGCAGGGTCCTCCCGTCTGGCGAAACGACAGAGTCGTAACCTGTGGCTGAGGATTGGCCGAAGTGAGCGGTCCACTGGGGCGAGCCTGAGTTGCTGTACGCGACCACGCTGAGGGTCGAAAGTCCGTCTTGTGCTGTGACGAAGACGCGGGTGCCGTCTGGGCTCACTGCAATGCTGCGCGCCTGATCCTTGGCCGCAGCGCTCTCGTACTCGGCCGTCCAGAGCTCAGCTCCGTCCGAGCGATAGGCGACAGTCTCGACGTGCGATGCTCGGACGATCCGATCGGGCGCCTCAGCCACGGTCCCGGTCACAAACAGGCTCTTACCATCTGGGGAGAGGGCGGCGTCGTTCACCGTGTCGGGCCCACCTGCAGCTCCGTCGAACGTTGCTTCCCAGATCTGTGTGCCGTCTCGTCGGTAGGCGATGGTCCGGTAGTCACGGGCGACGGTTCCCGTCACGTAAATGTGTCGTCCGTTGGGACCGAGCAGGGCGGCCACCGCGGTGTCGTCGCCGTTCGAACCTGAGTAGCGTCGCGTCCAGACCTTCGTTCCGTTCCCGCGGTAGGCGATGATCGTGATGTCTTGGTCGGTGGTGTTTGTGCTGCTGGTGCCGACGACATAGATGCGACGCCCGCTGGGGCTGACGAGCACGTTGTCAGCTGAGTCGTCGCCGCCGGGCGACCCCTGGTAGCGACGAGTCCAGAGCCGCTCACCCGATGCAGAGTAGGCAACGGTGATCATGCCTGTGTGCTGGCGGCGACCGCTTGTGCTCCCGACAACGAAGACGCGACCGGTCGCATCGCTCGTCGCGATCGCCTCGCCCGAGTCGTCCCCTTTCGCATCGTCGAATCGTTGGGCCCACAGGCGCGTACCGTCGGCGCGGTAAGCCACCGTCGCGATGTCTTCGGTACTGGGTTGACTGCCCCCGAGCCTGAGACTGGTCCCCGTGACATAGACCCGGTGCTGTGTCGGTCCAAAGGCCAGGTCGTGGGCATAGTCGTCGACGTTGATCCGGCCGTAGTACTGCTGCCAAAGCTTCGTGCCATCGCCTGCCGTGGAGACGGTGAGGAAGTCGTCGGCGTCGTAGATGCCATCGCCCAAGGAGGTGCCGCCGCCGGTCGCGAACACCTGCCCGCTGTCGCTCACCAGAACGCGCCACCCAGAGGAGTACTGGGATGAGCCCCACGACTGCCACCAGATCAGATCACCGGGTGCGGCTGATGCTGTTGTGGGGGCGAGAGTGGTGATCGCCACCGCGGCGCCCAGCGCTACGGCAAGCCGAGTGGTCCCTCGCCGCCGACGTGGCATCTGTGTCTGTCCGATCACTGCAGGAACGTTCGGGAAATGTAAGGCTACATGCGGTGTAGTTCGGGGAACCACGCGCTGGCGGAAGGGTCCAACGCTACGTCACAGCATTGCTGCTTAGTGTGTGGCGAAGGCAAGGACCGCGATGTGCTCGTAGACATCCTGCTCCCACCCTGTGATGAGGAGCTTCTTCCCGTCCGGAGCAACAACAGAGTCGTATCCCCTAGCCGAGCCGAATACCGAGGTCCACTGTTCGGCGCCTGACGCGTTGTACGCAATCACCCTGAGAGTCGAAACAGACTCTTGTCCCGTGACGAAGACCTGGTTGCCGTCAGGGCTCACAGCGATGCTATGAGCTCGATCCCTCTCTGCGTTGCTGTCATGCCGCGCTGTCCAGAGCTCGGCACCATGTGAGCTGTACGCAACGGTCACCGCGTCCGTATCAGCCGGGAACGGTTCATCTGTTGCTGCCACGGTTCCGGTCACGAACAGGGTTTCGCCACTGGGGGAGAGGGCAGCATCGGCCAGAGAGTCTGGTCCCCCCGCGGCTCCGTCGAACGTTGCCTCCCAGATCTGTGTGCCGTCTCGTCGGTAGGAGACGGTGCGGTAGTCACCGGAGACGGTTCCCGCCACGTACAGGTGTCGCCCGTTGGGGCCGAGCAGGGCCGTCGCTGGTGTGTCGTTGCCGTCAGAACCTGAGTAGCGTCTTGTCCAGATCTTCGTTCCGTTCCCGCGGTAGGCGATGATCGTGATGTCTTGGTCGGTGGCGCTGGTGCTGCTGGTCCCAACGACGTAGATGCGGTGCCCGCTAGGGCTGACGAGTACGTGGTTCGCTGAGTCGTCGCCGCCGGGGGAGCCTTGGTAGCGACGAGTCCAGAGCTGCTCACCGGCTGCGGAGTAGGCAACGGTAACCATGCCTGTGTCCTTGTGGCGTCCGTTCGTGCTTCCAACAACGAATATGCGACCGGTTCCAGCGCTTGTGGCGATCGCCTCACCCGAGTCGCTACCCTCCGCATCGTCATATCGGCGTACCCATAGGCGCTTGCCGTCCGTGCGGTAAGCCACCGTCACAATATCTACGTTGAGCAGGGAGTTGACCCCGCGGATCTGACTTTCTCCGGTGACATAGACCCGATGCTGATTCGGCCCGAACGCCATGTCGCGGGCATAGTCATCTCCCCTGATTCCGCCGTAGTACTTGTACCAAAGCTTCGTGCCATTTCCAGCGGTGGAAACCGTCAGATAGTCGTCACCCTCGTCGTCGCCCGAGGTGGTACCGCTGCCAGTCGAGAACACCTGCCCACTGTCGCTCACCAGGACACGGACACCCGAGGAGAAGAAGGATGAGTTCCACACCTGCCACCAGGTCAGATCACCGGGTTCGGCTGATGCTGTTGTGGGGGCGTGCACGGTGAACGCTGCCACCGTGCACAGTGCGATGCAAAGTCGCAAGGCCCAGCGACTCGTCGCGGTCATCGGGCCCCTCTCACTCAGCGCGCCGGTGTGTGTCCAGACTAGCTCGCATTCAAGCGAGCCAACGATCACTTCGTGACGCGCACTGCCACAGTCCCGCGGTAGAAGCCTGTCAGGGTGGCTGTGGCCTGATAATTCCCCGCATGCGTACCAGAGCCAAACGTGATTCGCGCGATTCCGTTGGCGTTGGTCCGATCGCTCTTGCCCAAGACCTCGACCCGCGCGTTCTTCAGTGCGGCGCCCGCGTCAGTAACGGTGAAGGCGACGGTGGTGCGGCGGTCGCCGTCAAAGCGTCGCGGAGTTGCGGACACTTTCAGGCCCGGCTCGATCTGGATGTGGTGCAGCCCGTCAGCATTGTTGACGACGACGTCAACCGTTCGTGCCGTGGAACCCTCTGCGGCCAAGCGGTACGAGCCCAGCGACCCCTCGGGCAGCCTGATCGTGCGCACCGCGCCGAAGTGGGCCACCGACTTGTCCGTGTGGACGGCGTGCACTTTGGACTCGGAGTCTGTGTCCCACACGACCCACAACCGACCATCAGTGCCCCGGGCGATGGCGATGGTGTCGGCCCCGCGAGAGTTAGGCACCGCCATCGCTTGCTTTGCCCCCACCTTCCATAGGGCGATACTCACGCAGTGGGGGTAGCCGCGACAGTAGGCCAGGTAGATGCCGCCACCGCTCCGGTTGGTCATAGCCACCGCCTGATCAGGGCTCACCGACGAGCCGCTGTCTGTGCTGTGCGGGGCCTTCCTGGGCGGCCCGGTCGTGGGCAGGATACGACGCGTCCACTGCCCGTTCTTGTCGCCGTTGCTGTACCAGCCGATGTAGGTCTTGCCGCTCATGTCATCCCGTGCCAGCGTCGGGTTGTATAGGCAACACGAGCCATGCGTGAATTTGTTGTCGGGAGCGGCAGCGGGGATCGAGAAGTCGAAGCCTTCGTGCCAGCGAATGGTCTTGTTGACCGCGTAGGCAGCGACCGGCGTTTCGCCCGGAAGCGTGACTGCAGAAGTTCCGAATGAGCCGTAGGCAAACTCACTCTGACTCAACCCCGTGGAGTCGAGAGCCCAGCCAGTGCCATCGGCACCACCGCTGAGGCTATACATAGCGCCAGAGTCGTACGGGCTCCCAGGGGTCAGCCTGTCGCGGACACCTGAGAAGACGATGCTGACGTGAGTCCCACTGATCCTGATTGGTTTCGGATCGGAGGTCACGCGGTCCCATTCGGCAAGGAGTGCCCCCTGGTCCGCCTTGCTCCCGTCGGGCCGCAATGTGGTGTAGCCCATGGCACTGTCACCGTGCTGGCCGTACCGTTCATAGACGACTAGCAGATTTCCATTGTCGAGGCGCAGCACCCCCGGTTCGTTGATGAGCGAGACCCTCAGTTTCGAGATATCGGTCCACTTCCCGGGAGTACCGGCGGTGGCAGTAGGACCCGGAATCGCCAGGCTTGCCGCGACGGCGGTCGTGACCAGGAGCACCGCCAATTTTGCCGACCAAGTGCGCACGACGGCCTCCCAGGAACGATGCGTTTCATGACTCTAGCGAGCGAAGGTGCATCGTCACAGGGCGATAGGCGGTCCGACCTGTCCTCGGTCGGGCCAGCTTCGGTTTGGATGGTCGGTTGTTCGGGCGGCGGAGTGCTGGGCGAATCGGAGTTGCGGGTCTTTTGCCCCTACCTTTGTCGATGGAGGGGCGCTTACCTCAAGAAGTCAGAGGTGAAGCCATCTCAGAGGGACGTCATGCCGACAATGCGCGTGGTGATTCGTAGAGGCTTGTGTGCTGGGGCGACGCTCGCTCTCGCAGCGGGAGTAGTCTTCTCCACCGACCAGCGCCATGCTCAGGCAGGGGCCGCGTGCACGGCGGAGAATCGGGAATCTGGCCTCCGAAGCTCTGATCTGCAGCGAATAATTGACCTGGCGAATCCGAAAGACACCCTGCGAGTGGTTGGACACTGCGTGGGGTTCTTCCACGTCGGCAAGGATCTGACTCTCAGGGGCCGGGCCACCACCACGTGGCCCCACCCGGCGCTCGATGGTGACCGCATCTGGACTGTTCTCAGGATCCACGGGGCAGGGACCCGGGTGAAGGTGGTCAACCTGACCGTCACGGGTGGCCGCGCCAACTCCGGCGGTGGAATCGTCAATGATCGAGGGACGCTCATTTTGCAGCGAAGTACGGTGCGCAACAACGTGGCGCGGTACATCGGGCGGGGCGGCGGAATCTACAACCGCCGCGGCACCGTAGTTCTAAAAGGAACCACTGTGCGCAGCAACATTGCCCGGCATGGCGGAGGCGGAGGCGGAATCTTCAGTCGTGGAGGGAACGTGACTGTGAAGCGATCCGCGGTACGCGGCAATTCAGCGAACGATGGACCTGGTGGCGGGATCCGCAGTGTCGGCGGCAGCCTGCAGATCACCAATTCAACGGTCAGCTTTAACCGGGCTACCGGGATGCCGGACGTGTATCTACCCCGGGCCAGACGCGGTGGTGGCATATACAGCTCCAAAGGCACGGTCCTGGTGACGGGGTCGTCGGCTATCGCCGGGAATCAAGTCGTTCACCATGGCTACGGTGGCGGCATCTACAACCGTCGCGGAGAGGTGTACGTGACGAATTCGGCCACGATATCCAGCAACTCCGCCCACTATGGAGGTGGCATCTTCAACGCCCGCGGGACGATCTCGATGAAGACGTCCTCGTCGATCACCGGAAACGCGGGATTCGTGGGTGGAGGTCTCCTGAATCGGTACGGGGCGATCCGGATGGACGATGCGACATCCGTTCGGCGCAACTCCGCACGGCGCGGCGGTGGAATCTTCACTCGAACGGCAGCGAGTTCTGTTGTGCTGTCCGACACGTCAGCGGCTGTCGGCAACACCGCA
This sequence comes from Actinomycetes bacterium, assembly GCA_024644345.1. Taxonomy (GTDB): domain Bacteria; phylum Actinomycetota; class Actinomycetes; order JAHEKZ01; family JAHEKZ01; genus JAHEKZ01. The sequence goes on from JAHELE010000052.1 coordinate 8,556, forward strand.
ACGAAAGAGGGCGGTGGATTGTACGTCGTCCAGGGAACCGTCACACTCCGAGATAGATCGGCCGTTCGCAGCAACCGTGCGGGAGTTGAAGGGGGCGGTGTTCTGAACGACGGCAGGGTGTTGATCCAGGGCCACAGCCGAATCACAGAAAATCGCGCAGGAGGACTGAAGAAGACGTCCTTGGGTGGAGGTGTCTCCGCACAGCGAGGCGCGGTCACATCATTGAGAGGCGAGGCGTCCATCGACAGCAATCACGCCGAACACGGAGGCGGGCTCTACAACGACGATGGCATCCTGCTGATGGACGGCGAGTCCCTATTCAGGGGGAATCGGGCTGATCGAGGCGGGGCAGTCTTCAACAAGTCCGGCCTTGTTGCGTTGAGACACAAGTCGTCCATCACCAAGAACAGAGCGGCGGATCGAGGCGGCGGTATTCTGAACCGATACGGCGACCTCGTAGGGGCAGTGGACGGCGGTTCGGTTCACGACAATGTCCCGGACAACATCTTCGACGTCATCTAGCGACAGCAGCATGAGTGGCAGGATCGGCAGGAGCTCCACGAAAGGAAGACCGATGTCAAAGGTTGTGCACTTCGAAATCCCCGCCGACGATCCTGGGCGGGCAGCGTCCTTCTACCACGATGTGCTCGGTTGGAAGTCGTCCCAGTTCGGCGACGTTCCCTACTGGCTCGTCCAAGCCGGGGAAGAGGACGAACCGGGTGCGGATGGAGCCATCTCCGCACGCGATGAGATCCATCGCACGCCAGTCGTCATCGCTTCCGTGGAAGACATCGTCGCGACGTTAGATCGCGCGCGAGCTCATGGGGGCGTGATCCTTCAAGAGCAGGTGCCCATCCCCGGCATGGGCTGGTCTGCGTATTTCCGTGACCCGGAGGGAAACACCTTGGGCCTCTTCCAACCCGATGAAGGCGCCGGATTCGGTGTCTGACGATCAGTCGGGAGCGCGTCGACTGGCATAGGCCCCCCGTTGGACCGGCGGCGGTCCAGTAGCTGCGGTCAGCACGTGGGACGTTGGCCTCTGTTATGGCTCGCGTGGCAATTCGACAATGGGCGTCGGTTGTTCTTTCCTGTTCTGCCTCTGTGGGGTGCGTGACTATGAGCAGCGTGCGGCACCTGCCTCGGTGTCGGCGCCTGCGGCACCGGGGTGTTGTGGTCGCTGGCGTGCTGACACTCACCTCCTTGACGGGGAGCGCGGCAGGTGGGGTCATGCCTGTTGATGAGCACGGTCCCGGTAATACACGACAGGTCTCCGATGCCCGGAGTGAGACGTCTGCGGGGGCATTTGACGTCAGCGACGACGGCTGGGTTGTCGGCCGGTCTACGTCTGGCGACGTGACGCGTGCGTTTCTCTGGAGACCCCGAATGAAGCGCATGATCGATTTGGGTGCGTTGTCCGGGCACCAGGAGTCGAGCGCGAAGGGGATCAACGACCACGGGGTGGTTGTGGGGGACTCCTGGCCGAGCGGTGAGGACGAGGCTTCCAAAGCGTTTCTCTGGACTGCGCATCCACGGACAATGATTGACATCGGGACTCTCGGGGGCGATTGGGCGAGCGCTACCGCCATCAGCGACACGGGTCTGGTGGTCGGTGCGGCCCAAACGAAGAAGGGTAATGGGCATGCGTTCTTGTGGCGTCCGAAGTCAGCTGCCATGGTCGACCTCGGAACTCTGGGTGGCGACTCGTCAATCGCCTTTGGGGTGAACGACAAGGGCCACGTCGTTGGGTTGTCGGCGACCTCCCGTGGCAAATACCGTGCCTTCCTTTGGCGGCCGCGAAGCGGCGTGATGCAGAAGCTGGCTTCGTTTGGTGCAGGTTGGAGTGATGTCGTCGCCTACGACATCAATGCGACCGGCCAGATTGTCGGCGGCGCAGCCAACCTGGGCGTCCTTTGGCAGCCAAGTACCGACACGACACTCGACCTCGGCTCGCTCGGGGGCGATCGAACCCTGGCTCGTGGGATCAACGACACGGGTCATGCGGTCGGGGGGTCGGTAACGAAGCTCGGCCGCTGGCGGGCGTTCCTGTTCAGACCGAGGACTCACAGCATGGTCAGTTTGGGCACCCTCGGTGGAGCATCCATCGCCTATGCGATCAACGAGAATCGATGGGTGGTGGGGACTTCAGGGAGCGCTGCGTTCCTGTGGAAACCGATAAGAGGCGAAATGTTGGATCTCGGCACGTTGGACGGTTAACTTCCTCTGCCTGCTGCGGGGGAGGCTACCCAGGTGGTTGTCTCGGACAGAGGCGACTGTCAGGGTGCGTGCATGATCGATTCGATTCCGGTATGGCAACAGCGCATGCGCGCCCCGCAACTCCTGTCTTTCAGCCTGCTAGGCCCACCGGTGGCGTGGGCTGACGACCGACCCGACCGTGGCGTCCTGCTCTCCACCCTCGGTGGACGTGTCGAGGTGTTTGCGTTCGACGCGTCTGAACCTCCTGCGACGTTGACCCAGATCACTCGGCGACCCCAGGGGACGATCGGTGCGGCGATAAGCCGGGACGCGAAGTGGGTCTTCTGGTTTGACGACCACTCCGGTGACGAGGTCGGGCGATGGGTGCGTCACGATGTGAGCGACGGTTCGGAAGTCACCCTGCTCCAAGACCTCAACCGTAGCTACAGCGCCGGAATCAAGCCCGGTGCGAATGGAGCTGCCGTCATCGGCCGCCTCGTGGACGCCGGTTTCGAGCTCGCCCTTGCGGATCCGGACGGCTCCGGCCACGTCGTCCACACCGTCGATGAGCCAGCGAACCTGGTCGACGTCAGCTCGGACCATTCCCACGCTCTGATCGGCTACGCGCCGGACGGTGACTGGTTGCACATGGGACTACGCGTCGTCCGGCTGTCGGACGGTGTCGTCGTGGCCGAGCTCGCCCTTGCGGGCAAGGACGTTCAGGGCGTCGCTTTCAGACCGGGCGACGACACGTACGTGCTCGTCACTCATGAACCGGACGACCGCGTAGTCCCTGCCTTCTGGAACACGACATCAGGTGTGCTCGACAACGTCGCCCTACCTCTGGTCGGCGACGTCGCAGCGAAGTGGTACCCCGACGGCGGCTCCCTTCTGCTGATCGAACTCATCGACGCCCGGCAGTCGCTTCACCGCCTCGACCTCGACACAAACGCAACCACGACCCTTCGCGAGGCTGACGGCGTAATCCTGGCTGCCTCCGCGCGACCCGATGGATCCGTCCACCTGCTGCACTCGCGGTCCGACAGACCCGTGTCATTGGGATGCCTAAAAGCCAACGGCCAGGTCGAAGAGCTGGTCGTGCTCCCGGGTGAGCGCCCGCCGCATTCCGTTCGGGCGCGTGACGTCCGTGCCTCAGGCCCGGCGGGGGAGGTGCATGCCCTGTTACAGGTGCCACCGGATCGAGACCCCCCGTACGCGACGCTCTTCGTCCCCCACGGCGGGCCGACCGCCCAGGACTTCGACGGCTGGAACGACTCGCTCGCCGCCTACGTGGATCACGGGTACGCGGTGGTACGCGTCAACTACCGGGGGTCGACCGGCTACGGAGCCAAGTGGCGCGACGCGCTCACGCGGCGTGTCGGGTACATCGAGATGGAGGACATTGCGGCCGTTCGCGACCTGCTGGAGAACGACGGCATCGTCGACCCCGAGCGAGTGAGCATCACCGGGGGGTCGTGGGGTGGATACCTGTCGCTGATGGCCGTCGGTCTGCAACCCGAGCGGTGGCGGTCGGCAGCAGCTCTCGTGCCCGTGGCCGACTGGTTCACGATGACCGAGGACTCGCCCCCATTCATGCAGGCCTACGACCGCTCGCTGTTCGGGGCGTCGATCACCGATGAGCCGGATTGGTACCGAGTCGCGTCCCCAATCACCTACGTGGACGATGTCGTGGCGCCGCTGTTCATCAGCGCAGGGGAGAACGACCCTCGGTGTCCAGTGCGGCAGATCGATCTCTACGTCGAGGCGATCAAGGCGCGTGGCGGTCAAGTGCAGTACGACCGTCTCGACACCGGGCACGGGCTCTTCGACATCGACGTGCGGGTGCACGAGGTGGGTCGGATTCTCGACTTCATCACATCGACCAACCCGGTCTGACTGACGTCCGCGGGACGTCCGGTCGCGTGGACCTGGACGAGCTCACTCGGTGGTGTAGGCAAAGATCGCCATGCGTGCGTAGATGTCCCTTTCAGACCCTGAGATGAGGAGAGTCCTTCCGTTGGGGGAGAGGGCGGAGTCAGAGCCCGCCGCCGTTGACTCGCCGAACTGCGCGGTCCACTGTTGCGCACCCGAGGGGCTGTACGCGATCACGCTGAAGGGTGCGACAGTGAGGAATAGGTCACCATCGGGCATCACGGCGATTGTCTGAGCCGCGCGGGCGGGTACTCATACACGTACGCATTCGCGGGAGGGGATTCCTTCACGCTGGAACCGTCCGCTGCTAGCCGTTCGCGCTACGACCGTGCGTCTGCTCTCTTGGCTGATTCGCCACCGAGATCGGTGCGCGATGTGATGCACTTGCTCAGCGACCATCACGCTGACGGTCAGGACATCTGTGTTCATCCCGAAGCCTCCGAAGGTGAGGAGGGATCGGCGATCCAATTTGCGATGGTGTGCGACGTCGAAAGTCGAACGATGTGGCTAGCCCCAGGACAACCGTGCTCAACACCTTTCCAGAAGCTACGACTCAATGACCTCCTCTGATCGGTGGGCCCGGTCGCGCTCAATGCCGGCCGTGATTGCTTCATCTCGCCCTACTGGCGCCCCGCCGTCGGGTGAGAGTGTTCGCAACTAGTAGACGTGCTGTGCCAGTCAGGGCGCTGCCGGAAGTCTCTGTTCCGCACGGTGGTCCCGGTACCATCCGATCAGCCAGGTGATGAGACCGAGGGCCAACCACACCAGGGCACAGAGGATCCCGAACGCATAACCCCAGTAGGTCATGGCGAGGTAGTCCCCACTGCCGCCACCCATCACTGCGCCAACAAATACTCCAACGAAGAGTCCGTAGGGCACGGCGACGATCATCATGGTCCAGCCGATGCGGCGCTGGGCAGTGGGGCCCTCCTTGCCTGCGAGCATCGCGCTGACAATCGATCCCATCGTGAAGAGCGGGAACCCGACGAACAACGCGATCCCGGGATTGGGGTAGCAGGAGCCCTCGCAGACGGTGGCTGCCAGGGCCCACACCACCGCTGGTGCCGCTAGGGCCGAACCCACCAGCACCCTTGCTCCGAGTCGCCGTCGATCCGGACCCGGATGTCGTGTCCCAGAAGTCGAGGTGGTGATCAATTGTCTGGCCACCACACATCGAAGCTCGTGTCTGCGACGCCGGGCGGGGTGATGTCGGTCCGTTCCCCGGTCCGCCGGTCGATCAGCGACACGTACCAACGATCCACCGGGAGTAGGCGGGTCTGTCTCGGGTTCATGTGGCCGCGCTCACTCTCGAGAACCACCTGACTGCCACCTGGTTGCCAGCCCAGGTCTCCATAGGTCGTGAGAGGAGGGGCAAAGTAGATTTCACGCGCTCGTCCTTGATTGATCTGGGGTGGGGGACTCCAGCCATCGGGCCACGGCGCCACGGACAACCATCCACTTTCCACGTTGTGGGTGATGGCGACCCGGCTACCGGAGGGAGTCCACGAAACATCCCCGAAGTACTCGTAGGCTTGTAGTGCGTGAAGTGATACGTGTCCCGTCTCGAGGTTCAGGCGCCAGGCGCCGCCGCGAATCCTGCGACCCCAGTTCGGCATGCTGGGCCAGTGCCACAACGTGTGTACGTACGCGTGCTTTCCATCTGGTTCGAGCGTGAACTCGAAGACGCCTCGTCCGTGGGGGACACGCTGGGTTTGGCCGGTGTCCGACCTCAGGCGCATCAGGTGGTTCGTACGGGTCTTGCCAGGTGCAGGCGTGGAGACGGTGTAGTAGATCCACCCGTCGAAGCGGTTCCATTGCGGCGTGTGCACGCGGGCACCCGGAGCGATGGGGGTCACTACCTGCTGGTCACCGTCGATGAGGCTGATCAGCACGAGATGCGACCCGCTCTTGGCGAGCCAGTGGTTGGTGATCGGGTCTCGCTCTGGCCCGTTTGCCCGTTCGACGACCACCTGGGTGCCGTCTGGACTGACTGCGGGGTTCTCGTCGCGGCTGATCGAGACCAAATCCTTGGTCAGACCGGTGGTGAAGTCGTAGGCGACCAGGCGCCGCTGCCCGTCGGGTAGTTCGCGGACGATCACGACACTGGCGTCTTCCAGTGGTGCCGGTGTCTTTGTCGTGCGGGAGGGGCTTGGGGTGGGAGTGACGGTGATCGATGAGGTGGGACTTGATGCGGGTTCGTCTGCGCCCCCGCAGCCAGCAAGCACCGCCGCGCTCAAGGCGATCGTCATCGCGATCGTCAGGAGTGGCCGAAGAGCAGTTGGACGCATCATCACGCCTCCACCGTCGCTACTAGCCCATCAGTCCTGGCATCTGTCCGCTAGAGGCAAGAGACCCGTTCGAGGGCTAGGGCGCGTCCATCCCCAACAGGCGCCAGACCCGACCGTGAACGCCATCGTCACCGGCGGCCCAGATCTGGTTGGAGCTGCGGCCGTGAGCCAGACTCCGCACAACTCCGTCGATGGCAAGGACGTACTGGACATTGCCCTTTCGCGACAGTCCCACGACAGCCTCATCGCCGCCGACAAGGGACGTTGGCAGTGTTCCTGGATGGCGGATGACCACGGCGCCAGGATCCATCGGCAGCCAGATTCGCCAGCCGATCGACAGAGCTTCGTCGTAGCCTTTGATCCGGACAACCATTGTCGGCTCGGGTGCCCCCATCTCACGGACGACTCCGACACCCGTTCCTCTTTTGACATCCACGCCAACGCCGATGTCGGTTCCCTGTGCAGATCCCTCGGGGAGGACCTTCACCCGCGATCCGTTGTCCTTGTCGAACGTGTAGATGGCTGCGTCCAGATCGGATGCCCCGGGCGTGCCCGTCGGTTGCGCCACGGTTCCCATGACGTAGGGGTGGTTCTTCAGCGAGAGGTCGAGGTCGCCGGTCGCTACCCAGCGAGTCGCTCCTGCTGGTGTCGGAAGCCATCTACGCCAGAGCTGCTGTCCTGTGGGGTCGAACTTCCTGAGCCAGGCGCTCCTCGTGGCCCCTTCACGTTCGCAGTGACCTGCGACGAAGAACTGACCAGCGCGTTGAACAGCCACTCCGGTGGCGCCCGTCCAGTCGCAGTGACTTCCGCCGCGAACAGTCCAGCGGAGGGCGCCCCCTGGGCGGTAGCTCCGCACGATCCACTCCGAGGAGCCGTCGAATTCTCCCAGAGTGCCGACGGCGCCGACTGCGTAGATCGGCCCGTCATGCAAGGAATCCACGTCAGTCGCCGCTGCCCGTGCGTCGGGAGGTGACCAGCGCGCCGTCCACGCGACGGCGCCGTCTGTCCCATATTTCCGCACGAGCCAGGTGCTGTCGTCGCTCGTGGGTGACCGTGAGCCCGCCACTACCGCGGCCCCGTCTCGGACGACGGTGGCGCCACTGAGGGAGGTTCCTAGCGATCGCGACCAATCGACGTGGGGCTCAGTGTCGTCTGTTGCGACGGCACTGGCTCCCGCTGCCGGGATGACAGATAGAAGTGCGGCACAGGTGAGACAGGCTGCTCTCAGCATCACTACCACCACACCAAACGCTAGGCGGAGGTCGACATCCTCAGTAGGGGCCGAGGTCCTGCTGCACCCTTCCTCGATGTGATGTCGGTTCCTTCGGCCCTGGCGCGAAGCATGACGCGGGCGATCTGCTGGTGTTGGCAGGGCTCGAGTTGGCCACATGTCGCGGGAGGGCGAACGGCGATGAACAGGTATGCACGTGGATTCGCGATCTCGGCTGTCTCTACTGTCGTCATCACCGGGGTCGTCGGATTGCCGACCCATGCGGCGCTCGTCGGCCGAGAGGCCCTGGCATCGGTCTCCACGTTCGCGACGAGCTGCCGCGCCGTCAACCTCACGTCGGGCGCCGGTCCGACCGCCGACTTGCAGCGTCTCATCGACCGAGCCGATTGGGGTGACCGAATTCGGGTACGCGGCGTCTGCAAGGGCAACTTCGCTGTGCATCGCGATCTCACACTCGTCGGCAAGGCGACAAGGGCATGGCCCGCACCAACCTTGGACGGCAACGCGGACGTCTGTGATCGTCCGTGCTTCGTGCTGAGGGTGACTGACCTGGTGGAGGGACGTCCCATTCCTGACCTCACGGTGAGGGATCTCACGATCACCGGAGGAGAGAAGGCATCAGGGGCTGGCATCCTGAAGAAGGCGGGAACACTGACTCTGCGAGGAGACACCAATGTCACGGGGAACGTGGCGCGTCGCAGTGGGGGTGGCATCTACAGTCATGTCGGCAAGGTGATTCTGCGCGGCCACGCCGCGGTGACCAGTAACCGGGCCGGCCGTTACCGGGGCGGGGGAATCTGGGCAACCGATGGAAACGTTGTTCTGAAAGGTCACTCGAAGGTCACCGGCAATGTCGCCCACTACAGCGGGGGCGGGGTCGAAGGATCGGTGGTCATGTGGGATCGCGCCGCAGTGCTCGACAACCTGGTGGAACGTATCGGCGGCGGAGGCGGGATCAGCGGAAACCGAGTCGTGATGTGGGACAGCACCAGAGTGTGCCGGAATACCGTCAAGCACGACGCGGACGTCGGTGGAGGAGTGCGGTCGGGGGAACTTCGGATGCGAGATGACGCGAAGGTGTGCAAGAACGTCGCCCTCGCTCCTGGCTCTCAGGGCGGAGGTGTGGCCTCAATCGACATCGTGCTAGCCGATCGGGCCACCGTGACGGGAAACTCGGCTGGAGGTGAAGGCGGAGGCATCTGGAGCCGAGAAGGCTCGATGCTGATCAGGAACGAGGCGACCGTCACAGGCAACAGTGCGGTCCGCGGTGGGGGAATCTATTCTCGGGCACCCGTCACCGTCACCGACTCGGCAACCGTTGGCGGGAACTCCGCCAACAAGGGCGGGGGCGTCTACAACCTCGGAGCTCTGACGGTGTCAGGTCAGGCACTGGTGGCAGACAATTCGGCGGCGCTGGGAGGGGCGGTCTACACCGACGGCTATACGACAGTCACACCGCCGACGACGGAGATTTGCGAGGAGGCGACGG
>JAHELE010000053.1 GCA_024644345.1 Actinomycetes bacterium
GGATTGATGCGGACCTGATGCTGCCTACCGCTGCGTTGACGGCCGGGCGGTTTGCGTCCTCCCTGTCACAGTTCTTGGGGAAGGGTTCCGGTGAGGTGATCGGGGGACGGCTGGCCCTGCGCATCGACCCGCAGCTGCTCGCCCGAGTTGGCCGGACCCGCCGATCGGTTCTGGTGACGGGAACGAATGGCAAGAGCACGGTCACAGCGCTCGTGGCGGCGGCACTGCGAGCAAGGGGCCGGGTCGTGACGAATGCGACCGGGGCCAACATGCCGGACGGAATCGTCACGGTCATGGCCTCAGACCGCACCAGTGAGCTCGCCGCGATTGAGGTCGATGAGGTCTACCTTCGCCCCGTCGTCGATGCGCTGGAACCACAAGTGATCATCGCGCTGAATGCCTTTCGTGAGTACACGAGGGGAGTGTCGCTGGCTGCGACCCTGGAGCACTGGCGGGACGTTGCAGATCACCTGCCGTCGGGTTCGGTGGTCCTTGCCAATGTCGACGACCCGTTGACCATGTGGGCCTTCGAAAGTGCTCCCCGGGTGGTGGCGGTGGAGGGCGCGCTCGGCTGGCACGGGGACGCAGCCCTGTGCCCTGCCTGCGGTCGAGAGCATCAGTGGTCGGCGGATGGGTGGTCCTGCCCTGGTTGTGGCCGGAGACGACCCGACCCCGCCTGGCGGATCGAGACGCAGCTGGCCGATGGTGAGTGGCTGATCAAGCATCCGCTCGGGTCGGAGGCCGTGCGCGTCGCGGTACCCGGTCGCACGGCCCCCATCGGCGCCGCATTCGCGCTCGCGGCCGGTGTTGAGATGGGGATCGACGTCAAGGCCACAGCCAAGGCCATCAGTCGGGTCGTGGATGTTGACGGTCGCTACTTTCCGTTCCCGGTGCGCGGCCGGTCGGCGCGGCTCCTGATGCTCAAGAATCCCGCCGGCTGGACCGAGGCGATCGATGTCGCGGTCACCTCGGGTTCTCCTTTCGTCATCGCTGTTGACCCGTTTGGTCCCAAAGACACGACGACCATGTGGGAAGCCCCCTTCGGACGTCTGTCCGGCCGCAGCCTGCCAGTCACCGGGGGGAGGGCCGCCGACGCCCTGGCGGTGCTCGAGGCATCACAGGTGGACGGTGCCGAGTTCCCCGACGCCTCGGACGCGATCGCTGCCGCGACGGCCGGCGAGGGGTCAACCGGCGAAGTGATTGTCGCCTGCAACTACCCGGCCTTCCGCCGGCTCTCCAAGCAGTTTCGGGCGAGCATGCAGTGACCGATCTCGCCATCGCAACGATGTTCCCGCTCGCAACGGTTGCCGCGGGGGATGAAGCCAACGCCACGGCATTGGCTCGGCGCGCGCAGCTGCGGGGGATCCAGGCGCGGCTCTCCACGGTGAATGCCCCCGGCGCCGAGGTGGAGGCCGACATCTACCTGCTGGGAGGGGACGGCCTGAGTGGTGTGGCCGACCTGGTTGCGCGCCTTCGAGGCACCGACCTCAGGGAGCGTGTCCTCTCGGGCCACGCCGTCGTATTCGCCGTGGATGCCGGGATGGCCGCGCTGTGTCGAAGCTGGCGGGATGTGTCAGGCGAGCGCTCGCACGGGCTTGGACTGATCGATGCCGATGTTCACACGAGCCATAGAAACCTCGAAACTGTGGCAACGATCCCTGAAGCGGATTTGGGGCTGCCGGCGATGGTCGGGTGGCGATCGGATGCGCTCTTCATCTCTCGTCGGCCAGGCGTCAGGCCACTCTGCGCGGTTCGAGGGGTCAAGACCGGCAGCCCGTGGGCTCTGGACGGGGTCGTGGCGGACCGGGTGATCGCGACCCAGCTACATGGCCCGGTGCTCGCCCTCAATCCTGAGCTGGCCGACCTCGTCCTCAGGCATGCGGTGGATGCGCAGATGTCGGACGCGGCACCGGCCACCCACACGGAGGAAGCACGGGCGCGGCGAATCGCCGAGGTCGCAGCAACGAAGAGGAGCACACCGTGGATCGAACATCTGGCCTTGCCGAGAAGTCGTCGAAAGGGCTAGTTGCTTGCGCCCTAAGGTGCCGAGTCGGACTTGACGGCGGCCAAAACGGCCTTGTCGCCCTCGGTGTACGGCGAGAAGAACGCCGCTGATCCGACCAGGCCAACTTCGTGTCCTGACGCGGAGTCGGTCAGCTTGAGCTTGCGGCTGGCGCCAAAATTCTTCTCCTCGCACGTCGTTGTCGCCCGATCGAACGACAAGAGCTCGTGCTTGGGTTCGAATCCGGTCGCCCCGAGTGCGAAGAGGTGTATCGATTCCTTGGTGACCGCGACGAGCATCCGGACGGTAAGGCCCTGCTTCTCGGCCATCACCTGGCGGGTCACATGAACGCCGGCTGCAGCTGTCACTGCTTCGGTGGTGGTGCCGCCGGGTAGCGCCTCGGCCACGGCGGCGGATGCCAGTCCCCCCACCATGATCGCCTTGTAGTCGTCCTGTAGGCCGAACACCCCTGCCGCCACCACGGTGTGATCTGAGCCCAAAGCGGTCTGGGCCGTTTCGATGAGTTCCAACTCGTGGGGCATGGTGATCGTCCTTCGGCTGAGGAATGTTCCCCGACAAGATCGGAACTTCAGAGTCTCACCTTGAATCGCGCGTGGGGAGGAGGAGAATGCGGTCAGCGTCCCCGACAGTGCGGGCAGCAAAGGCTGGAGGAGTCATGGTTCTCGGTATCGGTGGATTCAGTGGTGGAAGCAAGGGCGGGCCGGTCTACGACATCGAGGTGAACGAGGGCTCGGTGAACATGCGTCGTTTCTCGAAGGTGGCGAACGAGCGGGCTGAGAACGGCTACCGAATGGCTCATGTGTACAGCCAGGACCGCAACACGATCGTTGTGTGGGAGCGCACCGGCTGAGATTGTTGTGCCCGCTCCAGGGCACAATCGGTTTCAATCACGCCGGTGAGTCGCGGGTGTCCACTATCCTCGCCGGATGAAGACGGCACATGTCATCGTTTCCGCGCTCGCAGGGGCAGGACTGGTGGCAGGCTCCATGGCAATGGCGCAGGCGTCCCCCCACGAGATCGTTAAACACTCAGCCGTCCACGCTAACGGACTCATTGGTGAAGACCCCACCCTTGTCCGCAGCGGAGACGCGTTCGCCGCGCTGACGAAGCTCCGAGGCAAGGTCAACGACAACCGTGACCTCACGTTGAGCAGCCGGACGTTGTCACCGGGTCGATACAAGATCATCATCCGCGACTCGACCAAGCGTCACAACTGGCACATCTTCGGAACCGGTGTCGACAAGGAGACCACCGTGCGGGGTAAGGGGCGGTGGGCGTGGAAGGTGCGTCTTCGGAGCGGGACGTACACGGTGGTCTGCGACCCCCATGTCAAGAGCATGCACTTCACAGTGACCGTGAACTAGAGGTCGTGCTAGCGGGGGGCGTGCCGCTCTATCCGGTGGGCCAGCTCGATGTCGAGCTGAGTAATCCCACCGGCAGAGTGGGTCGAGAGCGTCAAGTTCACGGTGCGCCATCGAATGTCGATGTCTGGATGGTGATTCATCTCCTCTGCGTCGATGGCGAGGAGCGCAACGGCGGCGACGGCTTCCGGAAAACTCGCAAACGCGATGCTGCGATGCAGGCTGGTTCCGTCGGTTGACCATCCCGGCAGGGCCGCGAGCTGGCGCTCGACCTCGGCAGGTTGAAGAAGACGGCTCACGGCCTTGCCCCGTCTCCGTCGAAGTGGCGCAGGCGAGGGTTGTCCGGCCAGAAGCGGCGAGCGTTCTCCACGGCCTCCACTGTCGCGGTCGGCCGCTCTTGCGCGTCGTAGACCCGCGCCAGAGTCACCCAGGCATCTGAACGTTCCTGCGCACTACGATGCCAGTTGAGTGATGCCTGAGCCTCGGCAGCGGCCTCGTCGAGACGTCCGGCCTCGAAGTGGTCGAGCGCCTCGAGACGAGCGAGAACGGTTCCCGTGCTCGCCACCGCCTTGGCCTGACCCATGGCCTCAGCCACGTCGTCTTCGACCATGGCGTAGGCCACTTCACCGTCTTCCACGGCGCGGAGCAACGCCCAAGCCCGGTCTGCCTGTTCAGTCATCGTCTTGGTCGATTTCGAGCGGGCGCGCAGGACGCGGAACAGGCCGAAGGCCGGGTCGTACTTGGCATCGACGACCCGCTCCTTCATCGGAATGATCGCGTTGTCGGTGATGTGGATTCCTTCTGGACAGACCTCGGTGCAGCATTTGGTGATGTTGCAGTAGCCGAGACCGAACTCCTCCTGAGCCGAGTGCTTGCGTTCGAGCGTGTCGAGTGGGTGCATGTCGAGCTCGGCGACGCGAATGAAGAAACGTGGACCCGCAAAGACGGGCTTGTTCTCTTCATGATCACGAATCACATGGCAGGTGTCTTGACACAGGAAGCACTCAATGCACTTCCGGAACTCCTGACTCCGCTCGACGTCGATCTGCTGCATGCGGTAGTCGCCGGGCTTGAGGCCAGGAGGGGGAGTGAAGGATGGAACTTCTCGTGCCTTCTGGTAGTTGAATGACACGTTCGTGACGAGGTCGCGGATCACGGGGAACGCCCGCAGAGGGGTGACTGTCACCGTTTCGCTCTTGTCGAATGTATTCATGCGGGTCATGCAGAGCAGGCGAGGGCGGCCATTGATCTCAGCACTGCAGGACCCACACTTGCCGGCCTTGCAGTTCCAGCGCACAGCCAAGTCAGGTGCCTGCGTGGCCTGGAGCCGGTGAATCACATCAAGGACCACCTCGCCCTCGTTCACGTCGACGTCGTAGTCGTTCAGCGCTCCGCCTTCATCTGTCCCGCGCCATACCCGGAACTTCGCGGTGTAGCCCATTACGCGTCACCCTTCGGCAGCACCGTCAGTTCGTCGTCGGTCATGTACTTATTCAGCTCGTCGCGTTCGAACAGTTGCAGAAGCTCGTCGGGCATGCTTGGCAGGGGCTGCCTCGCGACGGAGATGTCGTCAGCGCTGGCACGGCAGATGAGATTGACCTGGCGCCACTCCGAGCTCATCAGGGGGTAGTCCTCGCGAGTGTGTCCTCCGCGCGACTCCTCTCTCAAGAGGGCCGCACGGGCGACGCACCGCGAGACGAGCAGCATGTTGTCGAGGTCGAGCGCCAGGTGCCAGCCCGGATTGAACTGTCGGTGTCCCTCCACCGTGACGGCCGCGGCGCGCACGGCGAGCTCGTCCAGCTTCTCCAGTGCATCCTGCATCTCTTCAGATCTGCGGATGATGCCGACCAGGTCGTTCATCGTCATCTGCAGCTCAGTGTGCACGGTGTACGGGTTTTCCGCGCCGTCGCCGTTGAACGGGGCGAGAGCGGCTGCGGCCGCCCGGTCGATGTCAGCCCCCGCGACGGCCGGACGAGCCCCGTCGAGGCCCTCGACGTACGTCGAAGCGCCGAGGCCGGCTCGACGACCGAAGACCAGGAGGTCGGACAGTGAGTTGCCTCCGAGCCGGTTGGACCCGTGCATGCCACCGGCCACTTCGCCCGCCGCGAAGAGCCCCGGCACTCCGACGGCCGCTCCGGTGTCGGGCTCGACCTCGACGCCGCCCATCACGTAGTGGCAGGTCGGCCCGACCTCCATCGGTTCAGCTGTGATGTCCACCCCGGCCAGCTCTTTGAACTGGTGGTACATCGACGGAAGCTTCTTGCGGATCGTCTCGGCGGGAAGGCGCGAAGCGACATCAAGGAAGACCCCGCCGTGAGGTGATCCTCGTCCGGCCTTGACCTCGGAGTTAATGGCGCGGGCCACTTCGTCTCTGGGCAGAAGTTCGGGCGGGCGCCGGTTGTTGTCGGGGTCGGTGTACCAACGGTCGCCCTCAGCTTCGTCGTGCGCGTACTTGTCACGGAAGACATCGGGAACGTAGTCGAACATGAACCGCTGACCACCGGCGTTCTTCAGGACGCCTCCGTCGCCACGTACCGACTCGGTGACCAGGATTCCCTTGACGCTGGGGGGCCACACCATTCCGGTCGGGTGGAACTGGATGAACTCCATGTTGACCAGGGAGCCGCCGGCTCGAAGGGCTAGGGCGTGACCGTCGCCGGTGTACTCCCACGAGTTGCTGGTGACCTTGAACGACTTGCCGATTCCACCGGTAGCCAAGATGACCGCGGGGGCATCGAATGCGATGAACCGGCCCGATTCACGCCAGTAGCCGAAGGCACCCGCAACACCGCCGTCATCTTTGAGGATCTCGGTGATCGTGCACTCGGCAAACACCCGGAGCTGCGCCTCCGGGTCGCCGAACTCACGCTCGTCCTCTTGCTGCAGAGAGACGATCTTCTGCTGCAGGGTGCGGATGAGCTCAAGACCCGTACGGTCGCCGACGTGGGCCAGACGCGGGTACTCGTGCCCCCCGAAGTTGCGCTGGCTGATCCGGCCGTCAGGCGTCCGGTCGAAGAGTGCACCCCAGGTCTCCAGCTCCCACACCCGCTGGGGTGCCTCCTTGGCGTGCAGCTCGGCCATCCTCCAGTGGTTGAGGAACTTGCCCCCCCGCATGGTGTCGCGGAAGTGGACCTGCCAGCTGTCCTTGCTGTTGACGTTTCCCATCGAGGCCGCAATGCCGCCCTCGGCCATCACGGTGTGTGCCTTGCCGAACAGAGACTTGCAGATGATGGCGGTGCGCTTGCCCTGCTCGCGCGCCTCGATGGCAGCCCGAAGCCCGGCACCACCGGCGCCGATCACGACGACGTCGTAGGAGTGGCGTTCGAGGTCGGTCATTCAGCAGCCCTTCGGGTGAGTCAAGCCTAGAAGAAGGTGGGATCGGAGATGGTGCCCGTCGCGAGCATGCGGATGTAGAAGTCAGTCAGTGCGACGCCGAACAGCGAGAGCCAGGCGAACAACGGGTGTCTGGTGTTGAGACGGCTGACGAATGTCCAGGTTCGGTAGCGGACAGGATGCTTGGAGAAGTGCTTCAGGCGTCCACCGAAGGTGTTGCGGCAGGAGTGGCATGACAGCGAGTAGAGCCAGAGCAGCGTGGCGTTGGTCAGCAGCACGACGGTCCCGAGGCCCATGTGCCCCCACTCGCCGTCAGAATTACGGAATCCCAGGAATGCGTCCCACGTGAGGATCACGTTGAAGATGAGCCCTGCGTAGAAGAACCAGCGGTGAGAGTTCTGCAGGATCAGTGGCGCTCTCGTCTCACCCGTGTAGGTGCGGTGCGGCTCAGCAACGGCGCAGGCAGGCGGTGAGAGCCAGAAGGAGCGGTAGTAGGCCTTGCGGTAGTAGTAGCAGGTCATGCGGAACCCGAGCGGAAAGACCAAGATCAACAGGGCCGGGGACAGCGGGTACCAGTCGCCGACCAGGCGACCGAGATCATCCGACCCCGGCGCGCAGTTGTCGGCCACGCAGGGGGAGTAGAAGGGGGAGAGATAAGGGGTGACGTAGTAGTGGGCGTTCTCGAAGGCCCGCCAGGTGGCGTAGATGACAAAGCTGAAGAGAACCGCAGCGGTGATGGCCGGCTGTACCCACCATCGATCGGTTCGGAGCGTTCGCAACGTGATGTGCGCACGACCGGGCGCTCCGGTTCCTGCAGCGAGCGGGCCGGAGGGGTCAGTCTGCGTCATGGGTTCTCCGTGTTCGGGCGGCCGGGGTCGTCAGGTCGGGGCGTCATTCGCGGTCGGCGTCGCTCCAGAACTCTGGGGGATAGTCGTGGTCGGGGATCATGATCGGGTCACCGACACCCGGCTCGGCCGCGTCCGGTCCGGCCAGGATGTCGAGGTCTTCGCTGATCCGTTGGGCGTCAGCGAGCAGTCGCCTCATGTCGACGCTGTCGCCATGCTGAGCCTTGAGATGCTCAACCGCGCGTACCAGGTCTCGAGCCGCTCTGCGGGCCGCGCTGACGTCCTGCGAGGGAATGGTCATGCCTGCAGCCTCCACCTCTGCTGAGTCACGCCGGCCGGAGGCGCGTGACGTCGGTCACATGAACCATCGCAGTCTGTCGAAGACCGCGCCCTGGCGCCACCACCTCGGGTCATCTGGTGTTGGCTGAGCCCATGACCGACACCCTGGTGACCTTTGCCTCGGGGGCCACGGAAGGGCACGGGACAGTCGTCGCGTCCTGGCGTCACGAGTCCTTCGGCCCCCTGGTCGTCACGGACCAGACGCCCTTCCACCCTGTTGATCACACCTGGCCCGATCAGCCCGGAGACGTCGGGCGGTGCGGTGACAGCCCCGTGATCGACACAGTCATGGCGGCCCGTGGACCGGAAGGCGAGCTGGCGGTTGGTTCCGCCATCCCGGTCAAGCGAGGAGAAGACGGCTGGACGTGGTGGGTAGCGCACCGGCTTGCAGGGGGCTCAGACCTGCCTGAGGTCGGGGCGACGATGTCGCTCCAGGTGAACACTTCGCGCCGGCTGAGACTGTCAGCTGCCCATACCTCCTGCCACCTGGCGGCGTTGGCCATGAACCGGGCAGCCACCAGGTTGTGGCGCAAAGAGGTGCGGGTGGACAGCCTGGGGAGCCCTGATCTGGATCAGCTGGCCATGGCATCCTCGGCGATGGATGAAGAGGGGTCGACCGACGTCTACCGCTTCGGAAAGAGCCTGCGGAAGCGAGGGTTCGACTCGATCCGCTTCAGCGAAGAGCTGCCTGCGATCGTCGACGAGGTACAGGCCCAGCTGCTGGCCTGGCTCGCCTCTGCGGCTCCTGTCCTGGTGGTCGACGATGGCGACACCCGCATCACAGCCCTTCGACGGTGGACCTGCGCCCTTCCCGACGGCGTCGCTGATATGCCGTGCGGCGGAACGCATGTGGCCAGCCTGGCCTCGCTCTCGCGCGTGGAGGTCGACTACCAGATGGCACAGGACGGCGCCGGGCTCACCGTCCGAACAACACCCAGAGTGGCCGCGTAGACTGGGACCGTCGCCGGTCGGCGGCCGTTTCCCTGTCTTGAGAGCGAGCCCGCGCGCCCATGGCGTCTTCAGCCTCACCCACTGGCCAGCAGTCCGCCCGCCGGAGCGACCTCCGCAATGTCGCGATCGTGGCTCACGTCGACCACGGCAAGACCACCTTGGTCGACGCGATGCTCTGGCAGTCAGGTGCCTTCCGTGAGAATGCCGACGTTGCCGACCGGGTCATGGACTCCATGGACCTTGAGCGCGAGAAGGGCATCACGATCCTCGCGAAGAACACCGCTGTGCGGCACCACATGGACGATGGTGAGGACGTCACCCTCAACATCATCGACACTCCCGGCCACGCTGACTTCGGCGGTGAAGTCGAACGCGGTCTGGAGATGGTCGACGGGGTCCTTCTGCTGGTGGACGCGAGCGAGGGTCCGCTTCCTCAGACGCGTTTCGTCCTGCGGAAGGCACTGCAGAAGCGTCTGCCGGTCGTCCTGGTGGTCAACAAGGTCGACCGACCTGACGCCAGGATCAGCGAGGTGGTCGATGAGACCTACGAGCTCTTCCTCGACCTGGACGCCGATGAGGCGCAGATCGACTTTCCGATCGTCTATGCGTCGGCAA
This sequence comes from Actinomycetes bacterium, assembly GCA_024644345.1. Taxonomy (GTDB): domain Bacteria; phylum Actinomycetota; class Actinomycetes; order JAHEKZ01; family JAHEKZ01; genus JAHEKZ01. The sequence goes on from JAHELE010000053.1 coordinate 9,468, forward strand.
AGAACGGACGCGCGTCCCTGAACAAGCCGGCAGATGGTGGGCTGCCCGACAGCGAGAACCTCGAGCCACTCTTCACGACCATCGTGGCAACGATCCCGGCTCCGACGTACGACCCGGACATGCCGCTGCAGGCACATGTCACCAACTTGGACGCGTCGCCGTATCTCGGGCGCCTGGCGCTCTGCCGGGTCCACAACGGAACGATCACCAAGGGTGAGTCGGTGGCCTGGTGCCGGGCAGACGGCACCATCGAGCGAGTCAAGGTCACCGAGCTGCTGATCACCGAAGCCCTCGACCGAGTTCCTGCTGAGTCGGCCTCGCCCGGCGACATCATCGCCGTGGCCGGGATTCCCGAGATCACGATCGGCGAGACGCTCACGGACGCCGAGGACCCCCGGCCCCTTCCGGTCATCACCGTCGACGAGCCGTCGATCTCGATGACAATCGGCATCAATACCGCCCCTCTCGCGGGCCAGAGCGGGAAGAAGCTCACCGCGCGCATGGTCAAGACCCGCCTGGAGGCGGAGTTGATCGGAAACGTGTCCATCCGCGTCACCGAGACCGAGCGTCCGGACACCTGGGAGGTGCAGGGGCGTGGGGAGCTTCAGCTTGCGGTGCTGGTCGAGATCATGCGACGCGAAGGGTTCGAGCTCACCGTCGGCAAGCCACAGGTGGTCACCCGCGAGGTTGACGGCAAGATTCACGAGCCTGTGGAGCGGTTGACGGTCGACATCCCCGAGGACTATCTCGGCGTCGTCACTCAGCTCATGGCCCTGCGCAAGGGCCGCATGGAGCAGATGGTCAACCACGGCACCGGCTGGGTGCGCATGGAGTACCTCGTTCCCGCGCGCGGGATGATCGGTTTTCGCACCGAGTTCCTCACCGAGACGCGTGGAACCGGGCTACTGCACCACGTGTTCGAGCGCTATGAGCCGTGGCACGGTGAGCTACGCACCCGTCCTACCGGGTCCTTGGTCGCTGATCGCAGGGGCGCCACCACCGGGTTTGCGCTCGCCAATCTGCAGGAGCGCGGCACGATGTTCGTGGGCCCGGGAACCGAGGTGTACGAGGGCATGATCGTAGGTGAGAACTCACGGTCGGACGATATGGACGTCAACCCGACCAAGGAGAAGAAGCTCACCAACATGCGTCAGTCCTCCGGCGACATCCTCATCCCGCTCATCCCCCACAAGCAGCTCTCGATGGAGCAGGCACTGGAGTTCTGTCGTGAGGACGAGTGTGTGGAGGTGACCCCGGCGACAGTGCGTCTGCGCAAAGTGGTTCTCGATCAGAACGACCGGGGTCGGACCCGGGCCAGAGCCAAGCGTCAGCCCTGATCGATCGCCAGCGCGCGACGCAAGAAGTCGACCTGCAGGGTCAGTAGGTTCTCGGCCACGTCTTCCTGGGTAGCCATGTGCGTGATGCCTGTGAGGGGCACCACCTCGTGGGGGCGACCGTGCTCGGTGAGGACGCGGGACAGCTGGAGTGTGTGGGCCACGAAGACGTTGTCGTCGGCCAGACCGTGAATGAGCTGGAGAGGGCGAGTGAGCCCGGCGGCTCGCTCGAGAAGAGAGCTGCGGCGGTAGGCGTCGTCGTCACGCTCAGTGGGCACACCCAGGTAGCGCTCGGTGTAGCCGGTGTCGTAGAGACGCCAGTCCGTCACAGGGGCTCCGGCGACTGCGGCGTGGAACACGTCGGGGCGGTCGATCACTGCCAGAGCCGCGAGGAATCCACCGAACGACCATCCACGGATGGCGACTCGGTCTAGATCGAGCGAGGGGAAGGCGTGCGCTACGGCGTGCAATCCGGTTACCTGGTCCTCCAGGACAGGACCGGCGAAGTCGCCTCGTACGGCGCGTTCGCCAGCCGGGTGGCCGGGTGTTCCACGACCATCGACCACCACGACGGCAAAGCCTTGGTCGGCGAACCACTGTGACTCGCGAAATGCGGCTTGGTGGTGGGCGACGCTCGTATGGTGCGGGCCTCCATAGGGATCCATCAGCACCGGCAGCGCACCCTGATCGGGGCCCCACCCGGTGGGAAGGAGGAGTGCCACCCGGGGGAGCTCGTCGTCGCCGGGCAGCAGTGTCACCTGCGGCTGGATCAAAGGGGTGTCGGCCACGTGTGTGACGTCGTGGACGGTCGTGGGCGTCGTGATGACCACGTGCGGATGTGCCCGGTCGAGGTCGGCGGAGATGCTCACGCGGGTCTGGCCGCCTTCTACCGACCCCGACCAGCCCTCGACCGGGCTGACCAGGTCAGCTGAGGCCTCCGTCAGCAACCACACCTGCTGGTCTCCCGGATGTTCCGCAGCCAGGACGGTGACGTGTGACGGCATCACGGCAGAGATCGCCCGTACCTGCAGGCTCTGGGGAGAGATCCGTTGGCCATCGAGGCAAAGCGCATAGTCGCCGTCGCGCACCTCGACTGTCAGCAGCCGACCGGAGTGGTCCCAACAGCCCGCTCCAGGCACCACGTCGACCCAGGACTCGTCGGTCACACGACGGAGGTAGCGCGTCGAACCTGAGTCGATATCCACCGCATGCCAGCTGATCGACTGCTGCGCTCGGTCGAGGACGCCCACCACAGGATCGCCGCGATCGCTCCAGTCCACCGAGGCCACATACTCGGTGTCGGGCGGCAGATCGATCTCGGTGCTCTCGCCCTCGAGATCGATCAGCCACAGGCTCACCTTGGCGTTTGGTGTGCCCGCCGCCGGATATCGTTGTGCTGTCGGAGGGGTCTGCGGGGCAGCGGGGTTGCTGACATACCACGTCGCGACCGGCGACTCGTCGGTCCGCTGAGTGATCAAGTGTCGTCCAGTGGGCGACCACCAGAAACCGCGCGACCGATCGAGTTCTTCGGCCGCGATGAAGTCAGCCAGACCCCACGTCACGTCGGTGTTGTCCTCGGGTGGAGACACGGGGTGAGGATCGCCCTGCTCGAGCTCGACCACGTGAAGGCGACCGTGGGAGACGAAGGCGATGCGCTGTCCGGTCGGGTCGATCCGTGGGTCGATCACCGGCGCGGAGGTTTGGATCTCGGTTGTGCCACCTGTGCCATCAACTGATGTGACGAAGAGTCGCCCGGACACCGCGTAGGCAACCCGCGAGAAGGCCCTGTCGACGGTGTACGCCACGATGCCGCCCGCCGTTTCGCGGGCCCGCTCCCGCCGTGCCCGTTCCTCGGCACTGAGCTCCTCGTCAGAACCTGACAACAGTTCTGATGGATCGATCAGCTCGACCTCTCCTTGCTCCTCTGTCCAACGCCACAGGCGTCCGACTCGATCTGTGCCTGACGCCGAGCGCACGAAGATCACCGTCGAGCCGTCGGGGGAGACGCGGAAGGAGCGAGGGCGCCCCAGGGTGAATCGCAGGGTGCGGGCGTTCTGCCGCGGAAAGGTGTCTTGCTGAGCGGAAGGCATGCCCCCATCATTCAGCAGACGGGGTGCTGAGCCCTAGGCTCTGTGCCATGTCGCAGAACGACCGACGGCTTCTTCTTGTCCATGCGCATCCGGACGACGAGACCATCGCCACGGGGATCACAATGGCGAAGTATGTTGCCGAAGGAGCCCACGTCACCCTCGTGACCTGCACGCTCGGTGAGGAGGGGGAGGTACTCGTCCCCGAGCTGGGATACCTCGCAGCGCATGAGCAGGACGAACTGGGCACTCACCGACGTGTCGAGCTCGCCGAGGCGTTGGCACTGCTGGGGGTCAGCGATCATGAGTACCTAGGTGGCCCTGGCCGCTACCGTGACTCAGGAATGATGGGGACTCCCGCCAACGACCGCCCCGAGTGCTTCTGGAGGGCTGACCTGCTCGAAGCGGCCACCTACCTCGTGGCGACCATCCGCCGAACGCGGCCGCAGGTCGTTGTCACCTACGACGACTTCGGCCAGTACGGGCACCCGGACCACATTCAGGCCCACCGTGTCACGAGCTATGCCCTCGTACTGGCCGCAGCTCCTTCATTCCGGCCCGACCTGGGTGCGCCGTGGGACGCCACGAAGGTGTACTGGACTGCGTTGCCGAAGTCAGCTGTCAGGCGCGGCATCGATGCCTTCGTCGCCGCGGGTGGGCAGGGCTTCTTCGGCTTGGCCGAAGGAGAAGACCTGCCCTGGGCGCTCGACGACACGCTCGTCACCACCGAGCTGGTTGGTCTCGAGCAGGAGCCGCACAAGATGTCTGCCCTCGCTGCACACCTGACTCAGGTGGGGACCGAGAACGACTTCTTTCGGCTGTCAGAGCTCGTGGGGCCGGAAGCAATGGGTATCGAGTACTTCCGTCTGGTGCGAGGTGAGCTCGGTCCGGTTGGACCGGAGGGGTTCGAGAACGATCTCTTCGCCGGAGTTGATACGCCGACCGGGTGACGGCCTCCGCTTCTCCCTGTCACTGTGCCTCCTCCTGAGACAGAGTGGCCAGTGTCGTGACGCTCGGTAGCCCGAGCACCGGACGCGAGCCAAGGAGAGAGCGTGGCAGACACAGAGGGTGATGGGCCCCAGGTCGTCACCGCCACCAGCATGGCGTTGTCGAGCACGTCCGTCCTGAACGCCGGAGATGCCGACGTCGGCGCCTCTCGCGAGTCCAAGAGGCGACACCGACTGCGCGTCATGGCGACGTGGCTCGGAATCCCGGCGCTGTTCCTCTGGTACCGCATCGCCATCGGTCAGCCGGTGGAGTGGGGGCTTCCGCACATCGACCCCTTCCTGTTGATGCCGGTCCTCTTCTTCAGCGCCCTTCTGCTGATCATCGTCGGGACAACAGTCGGTGCCGGTCGATCGCCCCACGTCATGTACCGACCAGAGCAGATCTCCACGCGACTAGAGGACGTGAAGGGGATCGACCCAGTCAAGGACGAGGTCGTCCGTTCGCTCAACCTCTTCCTGGCGCACAAGGCCTTCGCCAACGACATGGGTGGGACGCCACGCCGAGGAATACTCTTCGAAGGCGCGCCGGGGACGGGGAAGACCTACCTGGCCAAGGCTATGGCCCGAGAGGCCGGAGTGCCGTTCGTCTTCGTGTCGGCCACGTCATTCCAGTCGATGTACTACGGGGCAACAGCACGGAAGATCCGCTCGTACTTCAAGCACCTTCGAAAGGTCGCCCGCGCCGAGGGCGGGGCAATCGGCTTCATCGAGGAGATCGACGCCATCGCGATGGCCCGCGGCGGGTTGGCTACCTCCGCAATGCCGCCCTCACTTGCCTCACTGGGCGTCCACGCATGTGGCGGCCTGACATCTCTTCCCTCTGGGTACGGTGCCCCGGCCGGGCTGGTGGCCAACAACTCCATCACCAGCGAGGGTGTGGGGGGCGTGGTCAACGAGCTGTTGGTCCAGATGCAGTCGTTCGACCAACCGACCGGGTTGCAGAAGATTCGCACCAAGTTCGTCGACTTCGCCAACCTGTATCTGCCGTCGCACAGGCAGCTCAGTCGACCCGAGGCGCCGCATACGAACTTGCTGCTCATTGCTGCAACAAACCGCGCCGACAACCTGGACCCGGCGCTCCTTCGACCCGGTCGTTTCGACCGGCGTCTCACGTTCGAGCTTCCGGCCAAGGCCGGCCGACGAGAGATCATCGACCACTACCTCGGTATCAAGTCTCACGGCCCCGAGCTCGACACCGAAGACCGCCGAGATTCGCTGGCCGCGGCTACGCAGGGATACACCCCCGTCATGATTGAGCACCTGCTCGACGAGGCACTGGTCAACGCCGTGCGCAGGGGTGACTCGCAGATGACATGGTCGGATGTCGAGCGCGCCAGGTTGGTCGAGGAGGTCGGGATGGGCCAGCCCGTCTCGTACACCGACCACGAGCGCAAGCTCATATCCACTCACGAAGCGGGACACGCGACAGCAGCATTTCTGGTGGCGCCGGAGCGTCGGCTTGAGGTCCTCACCATCGTCAAGCGGCGATCGGCTCTGGGGATGCTTGCGCACGGGGACGCGGAGGAGGTGTACACGCGCTCGCGCACCGAGATGCTGGCGCTGATCCAGATCGCGATGGGCGGTCAGTGCGCTGAGGAGATCTTCTTCGGGGACGTGTCGACCGGACCTGGTGGTGACCTGCTGTATGCAACCAACGTTGCCGCCGAGATGGTCGGGTCTTGCGGGATGATCGACTCGTTGATCTCCTTCGCCGCGGTCCAGAACAGCGCGCTCAACGACAGCAACATGGTGGGCCGGGTGCTCGCTGACCCGGCGGGTCGGGCGGCGGTGGAGGACCTCCTCCAGGAGCAGAAAGTGATCGTCAAAGGCCTGCTGGAGGCCAACACGCATCTGGTCGAGGCCCTGCGCGACGCTCTTCTGGACCGCGAAGAGCTGATCGGGCGCGAAATCAACGATGTGCTCACAGGAGCCCAGGCCGAACAGGTGATTGATCTACGGGCTGCCGACGAGCGCGAGCCCATGTCTTCGTGAACCGCATACCCGTCAGATGAGTCCTACAGATCGTCACCCGGTTGGCCGATGGTCACACCGTGGAGTCACTCACCAGCCCTGCTGACTTGACCGAGGACACCGCCGATGACTCGGCGATGCCCATCGGCGGTGTCATGCTGCGCTTCGCGGGAGCCCGCTACGCCGTCGACATGGCGAGCGTGGCCGAGGTTGTCCCCGTTCCTGTGCTGACGCGTATCCCGGGCGGGCCCCCGTGGTTGTCGGGTGTCGTCAACTGGCGTGGCCGCGTCTTGCCCATCATCGACTTGAGGCCTCTGGTCGGCGCCACCTTGTCGCCGATGCCGACAAGCGCCCGCTTGGTCGTGCTCTCCGAGTCTGATATCGAGGTCGGCCTGGTAGCCGACATGGTCCCAGGACTGCTGGAGTGCGATGCACGCGACCTTGAACCCGTCCCGGCGACGATTGCTACCGGGATTGCCCCGCTCGTACGCGGGGTCGTGGATGTCGATGGACCGGTTGCCCTACTGGCCACCGAAGCCATTCTGCGGCTGCGCGAGCAGCTTCCCGCTGCTCGTCGAGCCGCTGGCTGATCCCACCGACGTTCAAGGAGCGTGGCGGCATGTACACCCGCCGCAACAGTATTGAGTCCAGCGGACAGCACTGGGTTGTTCTCTTCTGTGCCCTCATCACGGCATGGATGGCGTGGAGCACGGCCGAGGCCGGTGTCGCTGCCGTCGGCGCTGTGACCGCGGTGAGCCTTCTTGCGGCCAACGCCGTCGTGGTGACGTGGCTTGCAGCCAGGGCTGTCGCCAAGGGCCAGACGCTCGAGCAAAGCATGCGGTGGGAATCGGTCACCACCAATGCCAGTTTGTTGCTCGTCGTGCTGTTGATTGCTGTAACCGGCGGGCTGGCGGCTCCCACGCTCTTCCTGGTCTTCCTGTGGGCCCCCTACCTCGGCATGTCCATGGAGTTCGGCTACACGATCCGAGGCTTGGTGCTCCTCCTGGTGGGTGCGGTCGGTCTAGCGGGCTGGTACTCCGATACCTGGACTGCACACTGGGAAGCCGGGACTCTGGTCGCCGGCTCGTTGACCTTCGTCACGCTGGTGACGTACTTCTATGCGGCCGACCTGTACGCCGAACGCTTCACAGCCGAGCAGATGGAGGCCGAGGTCAGCGAACGTGTTGCGGAGATTTCTGGGGTGTTGGTGCGGGCGGCTGGTGGTGATCTGTCGGTGAGTGTGGCCCTTGGTTCGAGTAGTGAGTCTGGGGGTAACGCCGAGGAGCTGGATGAGTTGGCTGTGGCTTTGGACGGAACCATTGAGTCGTTGCGGGGTTTGGTGTCTCGGGTGCGGGTGGGTGGGGAGCAGATTGGGGTGTCTGCTTCTCAGGTGTTGGTGGCTGCTCGTGAGCAGGCTGCTGCGGCGTCTGAGCAGTCGTCTGCG
>JAHELE010000054.1 GCA_024644345.1 Actinomycetes bacterium
CGACCCCTTTCGCCGGTCGTTGCCACCGCCCACTGGCCACCATCCACCGGACGTGCTCAGCGCCGACGAGTCGATTGGCCTCGCGGGTGCGCATCACCGCAGGAAGGGGATCCGTCATCGATGCAGGATGTGCTGATGACGCCGGCCTCGCGGGGCGTCACCCGTCTACGGTGGACGAGTGGCCGTCTCGGCAACTGGGGACGACGGAGTCTGGCTGCACAAAGTGCCGCGGCAGCACCACTTGCTGCATCCAGACTGGGCGGAGCGGAGGGTTGTGGGATGTATCCGCCTACCTGGGCCGGTCAGGCCCGGCAGAGGATCTCGCCGTGGAGCACGGTGAACCAGGCGTCGTCGTCGGACGCCCACTGCCGCCAGGCGTCAGCCATAGCGGCGAGCTCACTCTCGGTGGCGAGGCCGTCCCGGACGGCCTGTTCGGCCAGTGCCGACTGCGTCACGCGGTCGGCCCACAGCTCCGACCACCACTCACGGTCCGCCGGAGTGGCAAAGCACCAGACGCTCGCGGACGGCGTCACCTCAGCGAAGCCCGCGGCATTGGCCCACGACAACAGTCGGCGTCCGGCGTCCGGCTCGCCACCGTTGGCGCGACCGGCCAGCACTGACAGGTCACGCCACTGGTCCAGCCGCTCATCGGCGGGGAACCAGGTTGAGCCGGAGTAGTCGGCGTCGCGCACTGCGACGATCCCGCCCGGACGACAGACCCGGCGCATCTCGCGCAGGGCAGCCACTGGGTCGCCGAGGTGCTGCAGCACCTGATGCGCGTGCACGATGTCGAAGGTGTCGTCGGCAGCATCAATGGCGTAGACGTCGCCGACGGCGTAGGTGGCGTTAGGTCGTGACTGTGTCTCCGACGCCAGGGCGATCACATCGGCCGACGCGTCGATCCCGACGACTCGGCCCTCGGCCCCCACTCTGTCGGCGAGCTCGGCGGTGATGGTGCCGGGGCCGCAGCCGACGTCTAGGACATGGAGGCCAGGCGTCAGATGAGGTTCAAGGTAGGCCGCTGAATTGGCGATCGTCCGCCAGGTGTGTGAGCGCAGCACGCTTTCGTGATGACCGTGCGTGTAGCGCTCGTGGGGTGTGGGCGTGGTCATTTGCCCACCTTCGTCAGCATGACGCGTCCGAGCGCGACCAACCGTGATGCGTCGTCCCATGCCGTGATCTCGACATCAGCCACTGCCTGGGTGCGGCCGATCTTGCGGGCCGTGGCGCGAACGCGGTGGGCCTCGTTGCGGGCGAGCTTGACGAAGTCGATCCGCAGGTCAGCGACCACCCAGGTGTCGTCGCTGACCCGGACGATCGCCTCCCACGCTGCGGTATCGATGCAGGTGGCCAGCGCACCCCCGTGCAGGTAGGTGACCGGGTCGGTGGCGCCCACGGCAATCGCACTCGGATCGAGCCGGAGTACCGCCGCGTCCCCGTCGTCAGCGGCTCGCGTCAGACCCAGTGCAGCGTCCAGCGGTGCGGCACTGCCGCCATCGGGCGTGCGTTGATCACTCATCGGAGCAGCGTAGCGAGCCGTCATCGACCACAATGTCGGCTGTGTCAGAAGACGAGTCACACGCAGAGCACGACCACGCGCCACCGTCTGACGAGGACTACAACGTCACGCCGCTGGAGCTCTTCTTCGATCTGGTCTTCGTCTTCGCCTTCACCCAGGTGACGGCACTGATGGCCAAGGACCTCACCGGAACCGGGCTGCTGCGCGGGATCGCGTTGCTGCTGGTCGTCTGGTGGGCCTGGGCCGGCTACGCATGGCTCACCAATGCCATCCCGGTCGACGACGACGTCCGCTCGCGCATCGTGGTCTTCGCCGCCATGGCGGCAGGACTGGTGATGGGGTTGGCGATCCCCCAGGCGTTCGGCAATGACGGTGTGCTGTTCGGGTTCGCCTACCTCACCGTCACATTGCTCTTCGTGCTGCTGTACGCGGTGGCCACACGTGACAATCCCGAGATGAACCGCGCCGTTCTGCGCCTGGCCCCTGGGGTGCTCGCGGCACCGGTGCTGGTGGCTCTCGCCGGCTTTCTGGACGCGGGGGCGGCGCGCGCGGCCCTGTGGAGCCTGGCGCTGGTGGCGACGCTCGGGGCCCCGCTGGTTTCGGGCACCGACGGTTGGCACGTTCGTCCCAAGCACTTCGCCGAGCGGCACGGCCTGATCATCATCATCGCGCTGGGGGAGTCGATCGTGGCCCTCGGGCTGGCGGCGTCCGACGAGAAGCACACGGCGGCCGTGGTCACCGCCAGCGTGTTCGGCATGGTCGTGGTCGCGTCTCTGTGGTGGCTGTACTTCGACGTTGCTGCGTTGGCGGCCGAGCGGCGGCTGAGCCAGCTGACCGGGGCTGCGAGAAACGCACTTGCACGCGATTCGTACAGCTATCTGCACGCGCTGATGATCCTGGGGATCGTCTTCCTGGCGCTCGGACTGAAGAAGTCGCTGCTCGAGCTGGGTGAGCCGTTGAAGGTCATTCCCTCGGTGGCGCTCTTCGGGGGAGTTTCTCTCTACCTGGTCGGCCACATCCTCTTCCGGTTGCGCAACATCGGCACACTCAACGTGCAGCGTCTGGTTGTCACGGTGCTGCTCGTCCTGGCGATCCCGATCGGCGTCGCGGTGCCCGCCTACGTGTCGCTGACGATGTTGCTCGCCCTGCTGCTCGGACTGATCGGGTACGAAGCGGTTGTCTACCGCGAGGCGCGGCATCAGCTGCGACACCACTAGCCGGCACGACTGGTCGCACCGGTCAGGTCGTCACGACGATCTTGCCGAAGCCTTCGCCGGACGCCAGGCGCGCGATCGCCTCGTGGGCGTGGGCCAGCGGGTACGTGCGTTCGACCAGCGGAACCAGTGAGTTCTCGGCGCAGAAGCTGAGCAGCCGCTCGAGCTCGTCGCGTGTGCCCATGGTCGAGCCGATCACCGACAGCTGAAGGAAGAAGACCCGCGCGAGGTCAGCTGGCGGGTTCGCCCCGGAGGTCGCACCGCACACGACGATGCGCCCACCGGGGCGCAACGACTTCAGTGAGTGGCTCCAGGTGGCCTGACCCACCGACTCCATGACGGCGTCGACCCGCTCCGGCAGTCGGGCTCCCGAGTCGAAGGCGTCGTCGGCACCCAACGAGACGGCTTGTTCGCGCTTGGTCGCGTCCCGGCTGGTGACCCACACGCGGAGGCCCATCGCCCTGGCGAGCGGGACCAGAGCCGTGGACACGCCGCCCCCGGCACCCTGGATGAGCACGGTCTCACCGGCGACGAGGCGTCCCCGCGTGGTCAGCATGCGGTAGGCCGTCAGCCATGCCGTGGGCAGGCAGGCGGCCTGCTCGAACGACAGAGCAGGGGGTTTGGGCACGAGGTTGCGCCGCGGTACCGCAACGCGCTCGGCAAGCGTTCCGTCGTAGACCTCGGACAGCAGCGACCGTTTCGGGTCGAGCGTCTCGTCGTCGCCGCCGCGCGCAGGGTCTCCGATGACGGCGTGGATGACGACCTCCCGGCCGTCCTCGTCGATGCCGGACGCGTCGGTTCCGAGGACCATCGGCAGCTGCTCGGGCTTGAGCCCGACTCCCTTCAGCGACCACAGGTCATGGTGGTTCAGCGCCGTGGCTCGCACCGCGACCGTGGTCCAGGTGTCCTCAGGCGGCTGCGGCTCCGCATGCTTGCCAACCGTGAGCCCGTTCAATGGCTGGTCGGCGTCGAAGGACGTTGCGCAGGCGGCGAGCATCAGGTCCTCGGTCGAGTCAGGTCGCCGCGTCGGCCAACGAGCCCGGTGCGAGGCCGAGCTCGAGCTCGGCGATCACCCGGGCATGCTCCTGCATCTGCTTGCGGCTGATGCCTGGGCGCTGCAGGGTGACCCGCAGCCCGAGGCCGTCCAGCAGGGCTGAGATGCGGTCGGCCACGCCCCGGGGATCTGTGGTGGTGAAGTCGCCTGAGGCGACGCCGTCAGAGATGACGATGAACAGCATCTCGTTCCATGCGGCGTCCAGCTCTTCTGAGATGGTGCGCAGCGTCTCGTCTCGGAGGCCCGCACCCCAGGCGTCGATCCAGAGGACCCACGTCTGGTCGTTGCGTGAGCTCGGCACGAACTCACGCATGACGCGGTCGAGGCGCGCCAGCGGGTTGCCCGTCCCGGTAGCCAGGCGCCGCGCCTTGGCGATATCGCGCTCGGCCTCGGTGCGCAGCATCTCGGTGAGCAGGACGTCCTTGGTGGCGAAGTGGTAGTGGATCAGCCCGCCGCTGACGCGGGTAGCTGCTGCGACGTCAGCGACGCGGGTATGGGAGAGGCCACGTTCGAGGACGACTTGCTTGGCGGCTTCCAGCAGTTCCGCACGCCGCTGCTCGACCTGTTCCTGGCGGCTGGTTCGCGCCTCGCTCGCTCGCACCACCCGCTCAACCTATCGGCCGGACGTTCGATCGGTAACAACTTCACTGAATATTCAGTCAGTGGGCCACACCTCTCACGCAAAGCCCTCTAGAATCCTGCGCATGACTGAAGACGCAGCACAGACCGGTGGTGGATCGATTGCAATCCGAGGGCTCCGCAAGGAGTTCGAGGGCGGGTCGATCGCCGTCGATGGCATCGACCTCGACGTCGCATCAGGTGAGTTCTTCTCCCTACTGGGGCCCTCCGGGTGCGGAAAGACCACGACCCTCCGGATGCTGGCCGGATTCGAGCAGCCCACCGACGGGCAGATCCTGATCGACGGCACCGATGTGGCGCAGACGCCCCCCCACAAGCGGCCGGTCAACACGGTCTTCCAGAGCTACGCGCTCTTCCCACACATGGACGTCTGGAAGAACGTCGAGTACGGCCTCCGCTGGGACAAGGATGTTCCTAAGGGCGACCGCAAGGGCAAGGTCGACGCAGCCCTTGAGCTGGTCGAGATGACCGAGTACGCCAAGCGTCGTCCCAACCAGCTCTCCGGTGGACAGCAGCAGCGCATCGCGCTGGCCCGTGCGCTGGTGCTCGAGCCGTCGGTGCTGCTCCTGGACGAGCCGCTCGGGGCACTGGACGCCAAGCTCCGCCACTCGCTGCGCGCCCAGCTCACGGCGCTGCAGCGACGGGTCGGCATCACATTCGTCTTCGTGACGCACGACCAGGAGGAGGCGCTGGAGATGTCCGACCGTCTCGCCGTCATGAGCAAGGGGCGCATCATGCAGCTGGGCACCCCGCGCGACATCTACCAGTACCCGCAGAGTGAGTTCGTGGCCGACTTCCTCGGGGTGGCCAACCTGCTCGACATCGAGGTCTCCGAAGGGGCCGGCGGCACGGCACCGATCAGGCTCGGCGACTTCACCCTCGATGCGCAGGTTCCGGCTGGACATCTGTCCGGCCCCGGGCGCGCCGTCATTCGCCCCGAGAGCGTCCACCTGGAAGAGACCGACCTGACCGGCGACAACCGGCTGCCGGGGATGGTGGAGCGGGTCGTCTACCTCGGTTCGACGTCGCAGGTGTACGTCCGCCTACCCGACGGATCGAGCGTTCAGTCGCTGGTGACCAACGCCGTCCACGACGAGCCATGGAGCTCAGGGGACGCCTGTCGCATCCGGATGCCATCGGACGCGCTTCGGGTGCTCGAGCACTCGGACGTGCACGCTTGGAGCGACGCCGACTCCGACGTCAAGGCCGGCTGACCAATCGCAGACTCTGCCCCCGAACGGGGTCAGGACGTGTGACGGTCAGGGCTCACATCTCGATCCCGGCCAGGTCGTCCAGTGCCGATCCGCCTTCGCCTCGACGCCGCAGGCGGAGGACGAGATACGTCAACAGCAGTGCCCCCATCGTGCCCATCAGCAGAATCGTCGCGAGGGCGTTCAGGTTCGGTGACGGTGCGGCCTTGACGGCGCTGTAGAGCAGGACCGGAACGGTGATCTGGCTGGCGTCACCGAACAGGAAGTTGCTGACGACGAAGTCGTCGAGAGATGCGGCGAAGGTAATCATCGCTGACGCAAAGATGGCCGGGATCAGCATGGGCAGTAGCACCGTTCTGATCGCCTGCATACGCGTCGCGCCCAGATCTTGCGCCGCGGTCTCGAACTCGCTCCCGATACTCACCAGGCGCCCGCGCACGATCACCAGGATGAATGAGATCGAGAACGTGACGTGGCCGAGGATCAGGGCGTTGCGGCCCAGCCCGATCTGCGTGTACAGGGTCGAGATCACCAGGTAGAGGGCCGAACCCAGGACCAGCTCGGGGGTGACCAGCGGGAACAGCGAGACAGCATTGGCCACGTTGCTGGTACGCGAGCGCCAGCGGGTGAGTCCGAGCGCAAGCGCCGTACCGATGGGTACGGCGATCAGGGTGGTGATGACTCCCAGCGTCAAGCTGTTCTGCAAGGCAAGTAGCAGAGCATCGTCGGCGCCGGAGCCGAAGACTGACGATCCCTCCGCGATCGACCCTGGCTTGGTGCCGCAGCAGTACCACTCGAAGGTGAAGCCGTTCCATGAACTGCGTGACCGTGAGTCGTTGAAGGAGAACTGGACAGCGATCAGGACCGGTACCAGGCTCCACAGGATGTAGCCCCAGGTGACGGTGGCGAGCACGTAGGGCCGACGCCACGGGTTGCGCCATGGCGGGACGAATCCCTTCTTCGGCGGCCTGGTGGCCTCCGGGGGTGGGACGTACCGATCCTTGTCTTCCCAAGAATCGGCCGCGCCAGGCGCGTCGACACCGATGGTTGTCATCGCGCCTCCCGTGATGCCCGCACCGTCAAGATGAGGTAGTAGGCCATGAAGATCAGCAGCACCGCCGACAGCATCAGCACCAGGCTGGCCCCTTGGCCCCGCGAGAAGCCGCTCTGGATCGACTTCTCGATCGAGTTGCCGACCATGACGGTGGTCGGCGAGTTCGAGACCAGGGTGTTGGTGTAGTAGTCACCGAACATCGGAAGAGCCGTGATGACCATGGCGGTGATCAGACCGATCCGGCTGAGCGGAAGGGTGACGCGGAAGAAGGTGCGGATCGTGTTGGCACCGAGATCTCGTGATGCCTCGATCATGCTTTGGTCGATGCGATCGAGATAGGCGTACAGCGGCACGATGAAGAACGGCAGGTACCCGTACACGAGCGCGATCACCACGACGTACCACTGACCACCGAGCCAGTCGACCTTGGTGAATCCGAAGAACCCCACGATGTCGTTGGCGTACCCCTCGTCGCCGAGGATGCCGACCCAGGCAAGCATGCGGGTGAGGTAGTTGATCCACCAGGGAGCCAGGATCAGCGCGAGCAGCAGACCGCGGTTTCCGCGAGCAAGCCGAGCGACGTAGTAGGCCACCGGATACCCGACCAGCACGCAGACCGCCATCGCCATGGCCGTGTAGATGAACGTGTGCTCCCAGGCCGAGCGGTAGGTGCCGTTGATCGACTGATCGATCACGTTCCCCATGACGGTGAAGTCCCATTTGAGGGGGTTCCACGCCGGAATGGGCTGCCCGAGAATGTTGAGCTGGCTCGAAAACGCTACCGCCATGATCCCGTAGAAGGGGACCACGAAAAGCGCGACGAGCCAGGCCGTGCCGGGTACGGCGAGGGAGGGCCAGAGGAAACGCGTCGCCGCGTCTTTCCGGCCCTCCGTCGCTGCCTCAGTTACCGCCACTCTGGAACTCCTGGAAGGCCGCCAGGTACAGGTTCTCGACTGCCGGGGTCTGCTCGTAGAACTTGATGCCTGACGCGAAGTCCTCCGGAACGACGACTGCTGACATCAGATTGTCGCTGATGTACCCCTGGTCGATGAGGTACTGGGCGTTGAGCTTGGTGAGCGGTGGCTGGTAGCCGTTCCAGTTGAAGTTCTTCTCGGCGATCGTGTTGTCGAGGATGGAGTTGATGAACGTGTGCGCCAGGACCGGGCTCGGCGACGACTTGGGGATGCAGATGTTGTCGTTGCCGATGACGACGTCAGACTTAGACTCGGGCACCCAGTACCCAAGATCTTGCTTCGTGGCGCCTCCTGCCAGGTACCACCTGGCAGCGATCATGTCGCCTGACCAGGACTGGTGAACGGTGAACTTGCCGTTCGCGATCGTCTCGTACTGGGTGATGTCCACCTTCACACCCAGCGGGATCAGCTCGTTGAGCTTGTCCTTGGCCGCGTTGATCAGCTCGGGGTCAGCGGTGTTGATGTCTCGCGTGATGTCCCAGGCCAGCATGGCCATACCGAGCGCCTCACCGGAGTCATCGAGAACGCCCATCTTGCCGGAGTACTCGGGGTTCCAGAGCATCTTGTAGCCCTCGGACGGGTCACTGACCCGGTCGGAGCGGTAACCGATACCTGTGGTGTAGACGGTGTAGGGCACCGTGTACTGCGAGCCAAGGTCGTACCAGGGGTCCTGGTACTCGGGCCACACATTCTTCAAGTTCGTCATGTACGACTGCTGGAACGGCTGCAGAAGCTTGCCGTAGACCATGCGGCTGAGCACGCTGGGGCCGGGGAAGACCACGTCGAAGGCTGCTCCTGGTGCTGTGATCTTGGTGAGCATCTCGTCGTAGTTGTTGTACGGCGTCACCTGCACCTCGGCGCCGTACTTCTCTTGGAAGTCCTTCTTGACGCCCGGCGCCATGTAGTCGGCGTAGTTCAGGACCCGCAGTGCGTCGGCCTTCTCGGGCTCCAGACCGCTCGCAATTGGCTGGTTGTCGTCGAAGATCGGCAGCGTTACCGGGTCGTCAGGTCTGGCCAGCGGGTAAGACTCGGCACTTCCCGCTGGAGTGTTGTCGTCCCCCCCGCAGGCTGCCAGCAGCGGGGCCGCCCCCAGGCCCACCGCCGTGAGTGCCCCACCCCTGAGAACGTCACGGCGGTGCAGCTGTGGCCGCCACTGGGGGGCTCGGTCAGAAGACTTGGGATCGAACGGCATGCCGGGTCCTCCTGGAAGGAAAGGGAATGTATCGAGATCTCCGCGGTCGTGAAACTTCCTGACTGACTGGTTGGTCAGTTAGTCTGTCGAGATCGGCCCTCGATGACAAGGGTCGCGCCCGATCGGGTCATTCTGGCCTGATTCGGGTGGCCCGTGGAACGTTTTGGGCGAATCGGGGTTCAGATCGTGACCCTTTTGTGGTGTGCCGGTAGAGGAGGAAGTCGCAATGGCCAGGGAACTCCCCATGACGGCGGAGCAGCTCCATCCGTCGACGAACGGCAGTGGGCAGATGCTCCCGGCCCCGGCCTACACCGACCCTGAGGTCCTCGCGTGGGAGAACGATCATGTGTTCGCCGGTGGGTGGGTCTGCATCGGGCGAGCTGGCTCCTTCGTCAAGGCCGGAGACCGTCGCGCCTACCAGATCGGCGGCGAGGGCGTCCTCGTCGTGATGGGGACGGACGGTCAGCTGCGCGGGTTCTTCAACTCGTGCCGCCATCGCGGTCACGAGCTGCTACCGGCCGGTGGCGAGGCGAGCGGCAGTCTGATCCGGTGTCCGTACCACGCGTGGGTGTTCACACCGGACGGCGACCTGCGCGGGGTGCCGCCCACTCACCAGGGTGACGTGACCGACCTGACCGAGCACTCGTTGGTACCGGTTTCCCTCGAGCTGTGGAACGGCTTCGTCATGGTGAACATGTCGGGTGACGCGCCACCGCTGGACGAGTATCTGGTGGGGCTTGACGACATCCTCGACCACTTCGGAATCGGCGAGCTGCGTCTTGCTGAGACGCACAGCTACACCATCGAGGCGAACTGGAAGCTGATCGTCGAGAACTACCACGAGTGCTTCCACTGCCCCACCGTCCACCCCGAGCTCTCCCTCGTCTCCGACACCGAGGCCGGCGTCTCCGTCTTCGGCGAGGGCCTGTTCTTCGGCGGCACGAATGACTTCCGCGACGGTGTCGAGACGATGTCACTCGACGGAACCAGTGGGGGCGTCCCGATCGCCGATCTTCCGCAGAAGTACCGGCACACGACTCTCTATCTGCAGGTCGGACCCAACCTGCTGGTCAGCCTGCACCCCGACTACGTGATGATCCACCGGCTGATTGCGCTCGCACCCGACCGCACGTTCATCGAGTGCCACTGGCTTTTTCCTGCTGAAGCGTTCGAGAAGCCGGACTTCGACCCCGCGTACGCCGTCGACTTCTGGGACATCACCAACCGGCAGGACTGGACCGCGTGCGAGAGCGTCCAGCGGGGCGTGGCCTCCCGCGGGTACCGGCCCGGGCCACTCTCGTCGTACCACGAGGTGGGCGTCCGGCTCTTCACCCAGTGGCTGGCCGAGGCGTACGCCACCGGAGTTGTCTCCACCAGGGCGCACGACCTGCTCTCCGAAGAGCAGCTCGCCTCGCTGGCCTTCCCCGTCGACACGTGACCCCCATGCCGAGTGCACACCTGGGTGACGCTTTTCACTGCCGAGTGCACACCTGGTTGACGTTTTACGACGCCGAGTGCGCGCAGGCAGCTGGGGGGACGCCGTGAGCTCGCCGTTCCAGCTGCTGCAGCTCAACATCGAGTACGGCGGAACGGGTGTGAGCTTCGAGGCCGTCATCGAGACGATCCGGACATCAGGGGCCCCGGTTGCGGCGCTGCAGGAGGGGTGCGGGCAGGTCCCGGCGATTGCCGAGGCGCTCGGTTGGCCGTACTTCGACAACCGGACGCAAGTCGTGTCGCAACTGCCGCTGCTCGACCCACCACGTGCTGCTGGTGGTGCGCTGTATGTCGAGATCGAGCCTGGCCGCGTCCTGGCGATCATCAACGTGCACCCGGCGTCCCGGGGCTACGGCGCGACCCGGCTGGGCAAAGGTGAGCGGCTGCCCCGGGTGCTACGCCGTGAGCGACTGGTTCGGGTCGGAGAGCTGAGGCCGTCGCTCGAGGTGGCGTCCTCGCTCGTGCGTGACGGAATTCCGGTCGTTCTCCTGGGTGACTTCAACGCCCCGTCCCACCTCGACTGGACGTCCGCCGCTGTGGGGCTGCGGCCACATGTCATGGCGGCCGTGACGTGGCCAACGAGTCGGGCTGTCGAGGACGTCGGACTGGTGGACGCCTACCGCGCCGTCTACCCCGACCCCGTCACGCACCCCGGGTTGACCTGGCCGGCGGCGCGGCCGCACATCGAGGGCTACAACCCGGCCGCCGACGGGCACCCGGCGGACCGGATCGACTTCATGCACGTGAGCCCGGACATTGAGGTCCACGACGTGCGGATCGTGGGTGAGATGGAGTCACCGTTCAGCGATGTGTCGTTCACCCCCTGGCCGACCGATCACCGTGGTCTCCTCGCGACGCTGCAAGTGGCACCGGCGTCACCGACTGCGGTCGTGTCGGTGTCCCGCCGGCTCGTGACGGTGGGAGATGAGGTGGTTGTCCGCGTCATCGCCGGTGGCGTCGAGGCCCTGGACGTGGTGGGGCGAGGATCCACAGAGCGTGAGCCGATGGATCTGCCGGTGGACGCGTCAGGCGTCGTGCGTCTCGACACGATGCAGCTGGGCAGCGGCACGTTCGACGTCATCGCCGTCAGCCCAGTCAAGGGTGAGCTCGCAAGGACGTCCTTATGGGTGGCGGCTGAGGGAAGCGGCCCTGAGGTCGCGACCGACCGTCCGGAGTACCGCGAAGGAGACGCCATGACCGTGACCTGGGCGTGGGCCCCGGGGAACCGGGCGGACTGGGTAGCGGTCTACGCCCGGGGAGCCGACCCCTCCTCCGACAAGCCACAGGTGAAGGCGGCCACGGGAGCGACCGTCGAGGGACGTGTCAGATTCGACCAGGCCCTGCGCCCCAAGAAGTGGCCGCTACCGACAGGGCAGTACACGCTGCATCTGCTGGCCGACGACCTGCCGGTGTCGCTGGCGTCCACGGACTTCGACGTCACCTGACTCTGCACTCGGCGCAAGAAAGCGTCACTCAGGTGTGCACTCGGCGGGGATGGGGGCAGATTCACAGGGAGTTCACAGGGAACTTTCAGGAAGCCTTGCACCCTGTGGTCCAGAGTGGACGTGTGAATCCGTCCGGCTCTGAGGCGCGGCTGCTCGTGGTCGACGACGACGCCGACATCGTCGAGCTGCTCGCTGCGTCGTTGCGGTTCTCCGGGTTCGAGGTCGCGACGGCCCGCAACGGCCACGATGCGTTGGCGAAGGCGTCCAGCAGCCGTCCCGACCTCATCGTGCTCGACGTCATGATGCCGGGCATCGACGGCCTCGCGGTCGTTCGCCGACTTCGCGAGAGCGGCAACCGCGTTCCGGTCGTGCTACTGACGGCCAAGGACGCCACCGAGGACCGCGTAGCGGGCCTCACGATCGGCGGCGACGACTACATCACCAAGCCGTTCAGCCTCGAAGAGGTCGTTGCCCGGATCCGCGCCGTTCTGAGGCGCAGCGGCGGGGTACAGCCCGGCCGTCAACATGTCCGGTTCACCGTGGGTGACATCGAGCTGGACGACGACTCACACGAGGCGTGGAAAGCGGGGAAGACGGTTGCGTTGTCACCGACCGAGTTCAGTCTGTTGCGCTACTTGATGGCCAATGTCGGTCGAGTCCTGAGCAAGGCGCAGATCCTCGACCATGTGTGGTCGTACGACTTCGGCGGTGACGCCAATGTGGTCGAGTCGTACATCTCGTACTTGCGTAAGAAGCTCGACACCACCGATCCGCAGCTGATCCACACCGTTCGGGGCGTCGGCTACGTCATGCGCGTCCCACGGGATCCGTGATGTCGGCCGAGCCGACACAGCGCAGCCTTCGGCAACGCACACCGCTACGCACCCAGCTGATCGTGGTAACCGTGGCGCTGGCTGCTCTTGCCGTCTTCGCGGTTGCGGCCGGGAGCGCCTGGGTGCTGCGGGCGTACCTCATCGACCAGGTCGACCAACAGCTCTATCGTTCGGTGAGACCGGTGATGTCAGGTGAGCTCGATGGTCCCCGGATGCCGATGGGCAGGGGACGCGACGACTTCACTCCGCCCGTGGTGTTCTTCGGTCAGGTGTACGACTCCCAGGGCAACGTGGTCTCAGACCTTGGGTCGTCCGGGGCCGACTCCTCGGGGCAACCAACGCTGCCCTTGCTCGACGGGTCCACCGTCTCCTCCCTGGCCGGTGAACCGTTCACCGTTTCCGGTGATGCCACTGACTGGCGTGTTCTGGTGGCGAGGGTGGACCAGGCGTCGGCTGACGTCTCGGCCATCGCCGTCGGGGTTCCGCTCGGGAGCGTGCAGTCCACTCTTACCCGGTTGCTCGTCATCGACGGCGTGGTCGCCGTCGCGGTGCTCGTCCTGCTCGCCCTGGTTGCTCGGTGGGTGGTGTCGATGAGTCTGCGTCCGCTTGCCGAGATCGAGGACACTGCGCATTCCATCGCGGCCGGTGACCTGTCGCGAAGGGTCGACAACGACGTCCCCGACACAGAGGTTGGGCGGCTGGGGTCGTCTCTCAACGTGATGCTGGAACGGATCGAGTCGGCGTTCACGGCCCAGCAGGACTCCGAGCATTCGGCCCGCGCGTCCGAGGAGCAGATGCGGCGGCTCGTCGCCGATGCGAGCCACGAGCTGCGAACGCCCCTCACCACGATCAGGGGGTACGCCGAGCTGTACCGGCAGGGAGCGACGACCGCTGACCTGTCGGCGAATGAGGTCATGAAGCGGATCGAGACCACGGCCGGACGGATGGGGGTACTTGTAGATGACCTGCTGCTGCTGGCCCGGCTCGACCAGCATCGGGAGTTGGAGCGTCAGCCGGTCGACCTCCTGGCGATTGCGAGCGATGTCGTGGGAGAAGTGAGCCCGGTTGCTAGCGATCACCGGGTGCATGTCGTCGCCGACGTGGTCGAGCCGGCGATCGTCCTGGGTGACGCCGCGAGGTTGCGTCAGGCGGTGAGCAACCTCGTGACCAACGCGGTGCGGCACACACCAGCGGGAACCGAGGTGACAGTGGGCGTCAGCGTGTCTGAAGCGGAGGTCGCGCTGGAAGTCGCTGACAACGGGCCAGGAATGTCTGAAGAGGCGGCGTCCCGTGCGTTCGAGCGGTTCTTCCGCGGCGAGGTGTCACGCACGCGAGATACCGGTCCCACCGGTAGTGGTCTCGGGCTGCCGATCGTGGAGGCCATCGCCGAGGCGCATGACGGCCAAGCAACCCTGCGCAGCGTTCCGGGGGCCGGGACAACCGTCCGCCTCACCCTCCCCAGACTCGCAGCCTGATCACACCTGTCTCCCAGGGTTCTCCCAGGTTGCCAACCTTCACTAGGGGTTGGCGCACAGTGCGCTCACGACACGAAGGGAACGGTCATGTCAGACGAGACGCCCCAGAGCATCACCCCAGAGCCAGCGGACGGTCAATCGCCGTCACCTACCAGCACCAGCGCGAAGCCCTCGCGCACCACCCTGATGGTGGTAGGCGGGGTGGGTGGCGCTCTGCTGCTCGGTCTGCTGGGGTTCGGGATCGGGAACGCGGTGGCCGACGACGGCCACGGCGGCAGAGGTGGTCCGGGTGGAATGCCCGAGGGCGCCGGCATGGGAGGCGCCCCGTTTGCTCCAGGTGGCCAAGACCAGGACCGGGATGGTGACGGCTTCGGTCCGATGCCTGGTCGCGCCATGCCTGGTGGCCCGGGCGGGCGCGTCCTGCACGGCGAGACCGTCGTGGAGGACGAGTCGGGCGACTTCCTGACCCGGCTCATGCAAAGTGGTGAGGTGACCGACATCAGCAACAGCTCGATCACCGTGGAGTCCAATGACGGGTTCGTCGCCGACTACGTCGTCGACGGTGACACGCTCGTCAGGTCACCCGATGCCACCGACAACGGCGGTCAGCTTGACGGCATCGAGTCCGGCGACACCGTGCACGTGGTCGCCGACACAGACGGTGGCGAGAACACCGCGCTGATGGTGGGCGAGAGCCCCGACATCTAGACGGTTCGGCGGATGACGGCGTCCACCGCCATGGCTCCGGTCGCGGTGACGCCGTCGTCGGCGACCGTGGGATACGCGAAGACCGGGTTCAGCTCGATCAACATCAGCCCCTCGTCGATCAAGAGCTGCCCGACGCGGACCGCGAGCTGCGCCAGCGCCTCGATGTCGACCGGCGAGCGGCCGCGTGCACCGGTCAACAGCGAGGCCCCGCGCAACGTGCGCAGGGCCTCAACGACGCGGTCGACGTCAGTCGGCAGCGGGATCACCGTGGCGTCGCCGACCATCTCGACCCAGACGCCGCCAAGCCCGACGACCAGGCACGGCACCACCGAGTCGCGGCGGGCAGCGATCAACAGCTCGATGCCCCGCTCGGCCATCTGCTCGACGAGCACGGGTGATGCTTCGTGGCCCACGATCGACTGCAGCCTGTCGAAGGCGTCGAGGGCCTCGTCGACACCATTGACGCTGAGCTCTAGCGCGCCGATGTCGGTCTTGTGCTGGAGGTCAGGTGAGCTGATCTTCAGCGCCAGCGGGCCGTCGAGTTCTGTGACGAGAGCCGTAACCTCGTCGCGTCGAGTGGCCAGTCCGCCGGCCGGCACCGGTACCCCGACGCCGGCCAGCAGGCTTTTGGCCTCGTGTTCGGCGAGCCATTCGCCCGGCTCTGCTGGTCCGGCGATCGCCCCCATCGAGCGCAACCGCGCGGGGTCGCCGAACGGGCGTCGCATCGCGTCGGCGACCTTGATGCCGGTAGTCAATCCCCATACCGCGGGGACTCCGCGCTGCAGGCACTTGTCGACCATGTCCTCGGGCAGCAGGTCAGGCAGCGTCGACGCGACGATCACCGGTGCGTCGGAGTCCTGGTTGGCCAACAGGATGCCGTCGAGCTGGCTGTTCCAGCTGTACGTTGCCGCCGCTCCCATCTTCTGCGGCAGGTCGTAGTAGACGAGGACCTGACCGAGGGAAGGGTCGGACGCCGTGGTTCGCACGATGTCGGCGATGCCCTCGACGTCGCCCCAGAGCATGGCGGTGTAGTCCAGCGGGTTCCCGATCGTGGCGGCATGCGGGACGATCGGCTTCAGCGCAGCCTTCGTTTCCTCAGCCAGAGGTGGCAGGGGAATCCCGAGCCGGTCGGCCTCGTCCGCGCTGATGGCAGCGTCACCGCCCGAGCAGGTGATGACGGCGACGCCGGCAGCGACCTTGCGGCGTCCGTGTGCCATTGCCTTGGCGGTCTCGAGCAGCTCGTGCGGGTCGTCGACCCAGGCACCGCCGGCCTCCTCGACGAGCGCGCGCAGCACCTTGGCGTCGCCGGCCACTGCGCCGGTGTGGGCGGCCGCCGCGGACGCGCCGAGCGTGCTACGTCCGGACTTGAGCACCGCGACTCCGATCTCGCGTTCGGCACACCGGGCCAGGCCCTCGGCCAACTGCGCCCCATCGCCCTCTGCTTCGAGGTAGAGGGCGACAGACCGGACGCCCTCTTGCTGAGCCAGCGCGACGAGATAGTCGGACGCCTCGAGCACAGCCTGGTTGCCGCACGAGACGACGGTGTGCAGATGCAGCGCTCGTGCAGCGCCGATCGCGTTCACCGCGACGTTCCCGCTCTGCGACACCAGGGCGATTCCTCCGGGGGGAGCGATGTTGTATCCGTCGCCCCACAGCGGCGCGCGACGCACGACAGAGACCAGACCGTTGCCATTCGGACCGCATACCGGCATGTCGTAGCGAAGAGCGTTCTCGCGCAGCTGGTGCTGCAGCTCGCGGCCGTGCTCGACCTCGGCGAAGCCGGCCGCGATCACAACGGCGCCGCCGACGCCGAGCTGTCCGGCCTCATCGATCAAGCCGGGAACGGTGGCTGCGGGCGTCGCGATCACGATCGCGTCCGGCGCCTCGGGCAAGTCGGACAGCGTCGGGAAGCAGGGGATGCCCAGCACCTCGCTCTCCCGGGGGTGCACGCCGAAGACCGGACCGTCGAACTGGGCGGCCACCAGGTTGTCGAGCGTCTGGTGGCCGTACGTATCGACCCGTGGCGACGCGCCGACGACGGCTACGGAGCGGGGGGCGAGGAGGCGGTCGAGGTTCACGCGGGCGTCCTGACGGGGTGCGGTAGGTCAGGGAGAATACTGACTGACCACTCAATCAGTCGTCAATGGGCGGCGGCCAACTGCGTCATCCAGATGTGCACTCGACGTCGAGAAGTGTCACCCAGGTGTGCACTCGGCGGGGGGTGGGGGATCGATCAGAGGGCGGACGCCACCTGCAGACCTTCGAGGATGGCCTCCTCGACGGTGCGGGGGGAGAGGCAGTCGCCGATCGCGTGCACGTCGCTGGGATAGTCGGCGAGCGCGTCAAGCAGATCGGTGGTCGCGTCGTGGCCCTGTGACAGGACGAGGGCGGCGACGTCGTCGACGACGACCGGCTCGCCCGTCAGCGCATGCTGCAGG
>JAHELE010000055.1 GCA_024644345.1 Actinomycetes bacterium
CGCGAGCGTAGCGTGCCCCAGCAGCTCTTGGACTGAGCGCAGATCCGCGCCGCCCTCCAGCAGGTGTGTGGCTGCGGTGTGCCGCAAACCATGCGGGCCGATATCGGGTGCGTTCTCGACCGTTGCCAGGTGCTCGTGCACCAGGGTACGAACTGCCCGCTGGTCGATTCGACGCCCCCTCCTCCCAAGAAAGAGGGCAGGACCGCTGTCGCCTGTGACCAGAACCGATCGAGGACCTCGAAGCCAGGTATCCATCGCTGCCTGGGCTGGGGCACCGTACGGAACGGTGCGCTCCTTGGCGCCCTTGCCGAAGACCCGGACGGTCCGTCTGGAATCGTCGACATCGTCGATGTCGAGCCCACAGAGCTCGCTCACCCGAATGCCGGTCGCGTACAGCAGCTCCAAGATGGCGGCATCGCGCGCTCCAACGGGGTCGTCGTCGACTCCGGCTCGCGCGGCGGCGCCATCGAGCAGCTCCACCACCTGGCCCGAGCCCAGCACCTGCGGAAGGGTGCGGTGTGCCTTCGGCCGAGCCAGGCGGGCTCCGGGGTCGGTGGTCGCCCAGCCCGCGCGCTCCACCCAGCGGGTGAACGTACGCGCCGCCGATGCCTTGCGTGCGATCGTGCTGCGGGCGCGGCCCGTCGTCTGCTGCAGTGCGAGCCAGCTCCGGAGATCGGCCAGCTCGAGCTGGTCGGGCGATGTGCGACCGCGGCGCGCTGCGTGCGCGAGGAGAGATGCGACGTCGGTCGAGTAGGCCCTGACCGAGCGTGGCGACAAACCACGCTCGGAGCGCAGATGCCGCTCGAAGGCGACGCCGGCCGCGGTGAGGTCGGGAGGCAGAGCCTCCGACTCACGTGCTGACGGGTGTGACACCGGTCCACCGTGCGCGAGTCACGTCGCCGAGGCAAGCCCCCGCGCCGCGTGGTGTCAGCGTTGCGGACGCACGACGGCGTCCGCGGCCCCAGGAACCCGGACGAAACCGGCGGGAGCCTCTCGAACCAGGCCCGCAGCCACCAGCCGCAGCAGAACACCCCCGGTTGAGCCCACCTCAACTCCGGCGGCCACCGAAAGGTCGGCAACGGTGGCCACGGATTCCGCCGGCATCGCCTCCAGGATGCGGAGAGACACCGGATCGAGGGAGTCCCGCACCCTCCGCAGGGGGTCGGGTCGATCGGCGAGCTCGCCGATCAAACCGACGTCCTCGATCACCTCGGACGCATCGGTGACCAGTCGCGCGGGCTCGTCGCCACGCGCCAGCCGGTGGCACCCGACCGACTGGGCTGAGGTCACCGGCCCCGGGACGACCAGGACGGGGCGTCCGAGACGTCGTGCGACGGCAGCGGTGTTGAGCGCCCCCGACCGGTACGCGGCCTCCACGACGAGAGTGCCACGGGTCAGGGCCGCAATGATTCTGTTCCGCATCAGGAAACGAGGTTTGGTGGGCGTCGAACCAGGTGCGAACTCCGACACCAGAGTTCCTCCTTCGGCACGGATTCGGGCGAACAGCGAAGCGTTCCCCCGCGGATAGGCGACATCGATGCCGAACGCGAGCGCCGCGATGGTGTTCCCCCCACCGGCGAGGGCACCACGGTGGGCCGCCGCGTCGATGCCGTACGCCCCGCCCGAGACCACCGCCCAGCCACGCGTCGCCAGGTCAGTGGCCAGGTCGCTGGCCACATGCAACCCGTACTGAGTAGCGGCCCGAGCTCCGACGATCGCCACCGACCGAGCGGCCGCCACACGCAACTCAGCTCCGGTCACGAAGAGCCCCCAGGGGGCGGCGTTCCCCAGGTGGTCGAGCTGGGTAGGCCACTCACCGTCTCCGGGCATCAGGTAGCGCACACCACCGACAGCCCACGCCTCATCGAGCCCGATCGGGGCCAGCCCGAGTCGAGCACGGTAGTGCTCAACCCCTGGGAGAGTGCGGTCGTTGCCCTCGATCCGAGCCAGCACGGCGCATGCCGAGCTGGCAGCAAGGGCGGCTCCGAGCCGTTCGTCGCCTGGTTCGACCAGCTGCGACAGCCGCATCCGAGCACGTCGCTCGTCGGTCACGCCGCCCACGGCAGTCCCCCTCCGCGAAGCCGGACGGCCGCCGACACCTCAGCGGCGCCCGGACGGTCGACATTGCCTAGATCGGCAAGCGTCCAGGCGACCCGCAGCACCCGATCGACGCCGCGGCCTGTGAGCCGTCCTCGGGCCGCCTCGTCCAGCACGACGCCGGTACCGTCGCGGGTCGCCGCGTGGACCGAACGCAGGGCCGCCCCAGGCACCTCGGCGTTGGTGGACCATGGTTGCCCTTCGAAGCGACGAAGAGCTCTGTCACGTGCCCCGATGACCCGGTCTCGCACTGCGGCGCTCGACTCACCGGAGCTGCCCTCGACCAGTTCAGCGCGGGTGAGCGGAAGCACGGGAACCTGCAGGTCGATGCGATCGAGCAGCGGCCCACTGAGACGGGCGCAGTAGCGACGCCTCTGGTCGGGAGTGCAGACGCAGTCCAGACCACGGCCACCGCCGCGACCGCAAGGACACGGGTTCGCGGCCAGCACCAGCTGGAAACGTGCTGGGTAGGTGACAGTGGCGTCACCGCGGGCCAGTTCCACAGATCCCCGCTCCATGGGCTGTCGAAGCGTGTCCAGGACCACCCGACTGAACTCAGGTGCCTCGTCGAGAAAGAGAACTCCCCGGTGCGCCAGGCTGACCGCTCCGGGCCGGGCCACGCCCACGCCGCCTCCGACGAGTGCGGCAGCGGACGCGGTGTGGTGTGGCGCCTGGAAAGGCGGCTCGACGACCATGGGCCGCTGCGGGTCGAGGGAGCCAGCGACCGAGTGGACGGCCGTCACCTCCAGGACCTGCTCGGGGGTGAGCGGGGGGAGCAGGCCCGGCAGCCGCTCGGCCAGAAGGCTCTTACCAGCACCGGGTGAGCCGTGCAGCAGCACGTGGTGACCGCCCGCCGCCGCCACCTCGACCGCCAGGCGCGGCGTGGCCTGACCGCTGACGTCACTGAGGTCGGGGCCTTGACGAGGTAGAGAGCTCGGCATGGGCGCAACTGCCCATCGCGGCTCATCGTCACCACGAAGGACCCCGAGAACCTCACCCAGAGATGAGGCGACAGCGACCTCGGCGCCGGGCACCAGCGCGGCTTCCTCTCCGGAGGCTTCGGCGACCACCAGACGTGGGCGACCGGCCCGAACGGCGGCCAGGACCATGGGAAGCACTCCTTGGACTGGCCGGACCGCGCCGTCCAAGCCCAGCTCGGCGATCATCACCCACTTCTGCGTGCTGCCGCCGGGGAGTCCGTCGAAGGCAGCCAGACAGGCGCAGGCCAAAGCAAGATCGAGCCCGCTTCCTCGCTTTCGCACCGAGGCCGGCGACAGGCTCGCCGTGACTCGGCACGCCTTCCAGGTCATGCCGGTGTTCGTGATAGCTGCCCGGACTCGATCGCGGGCCTCCCGCACCGCCGAGTCGGGAAGACCCACCAACGTGAGCCCAGGTACTCCAGGGCTGGCGTCGACCTCCACCCGCACGAGCGTGCCCTGAACACCGGTCAAAGTAACGGTGTAGGCGCTGGCGGTGCTCAACCGATCGCTCCGCGCACATGCTCGATCTCGGGTTCTCCATCGCCAAGAATGATGCCGACGATGTCGATCCGGATCTCGGCCGGGCGGACTCGGTGTTCTCGTATCCAACGCGCAGCGAGCCGACGGAGTCGAGCGGCCTTTGCAGCGGTGACCGCCTCCAGCGGATGCCCAAACCGGATGCTGCTCCGCGTCTTGACCTCACACAGGACGAGGCTGTCCCCGTCTTTGGCGACAATGTCGATCTCTCCCACCTCGCACCGCCAGTTGCGGTCAAGGACGATCAGACCTTGCGATATCAGGTGCGCAGCCGCGAGGTCTTCCCCGATCCGGCCGCGTACGTCCTTCGCACGCATCAGCACCACCTCCGGCGACCACGGTGGAGGCAGCAGCGCTCGTGCGGTGACCCGCGGCGTGACACTGGGGAGAACCAGGCAAATCGGAACCTGTGGACGAGCGGGCGATCAGGCTACGGCAGGTCGCCCGGATCGAAGTCGGCTGGCACCGTCTCTTCAATGTTGACGTCCTTGAAGGTCAGGACCTTCACCTCGCGCAGAAACCTCGTGGGGCGGTAGAGATCCCACACCCAGGCGTCCGTCAGGTGCACGGCAACGTACGCGTCAGAACCCTCGACCGGGCGCACCTGCACGTCAACGGTGTTGGCGAGGTAGAACCGGCGGTCGGTTTCCACCACGTAGCGGAAGAGTGAGACGACATCCCGGTACTCGCGGTAGAGGGCCAGCTCGAGCTCGGCCTCATACCGCTCAAGATCCTCTGCGCTCATCGGTCCACCTCCCTCCCGTCCACACCGGCAACTGGCGCTCACCAGCGCGAAGCACTTACCCGCCTGGGAGGATCAAGCAGAACGGGTGATCCTCCGGGTCGAGGAAGACCCGGAAGAGCGTTCCCGGCTGCACCTCGTGCTTCCGCGCACCGATCGCGAGAACCGCCGCCTCACCGGCGTCGAGGTCGTCGAGCTCGAAGTCGAGGTGCTCCTGCTGGGGGTGCTCCTGACCCGGCCACTGAGGAGGCTGGTAGTCGTCCACCCGCTGGAAGCCGAGTGTTGCTCCGACATCACTGATGAGCGTGACCCACTCGGCGTCAGATCCCTCTTCGTCGATCGGCCAGCCCGTGATCGCCGAGTAGAACTCGGCGAGCGCCCTCGGGTCTCGGCAGTCGACGGCGGTCCAGGCAAGCCGGGCGATAGCGGTCATGTCGGCAGTATGCCACCGCACTCACCGCCAGCTACCACACTCCTTTCCTGTGGCTCCGGCCTCGTGTGATGCGACAACTCGCCTTGCTACTGTGGAGAAGGTTGCCATCACCGAGGTGACTCCGGACGAGACGCGCCGTACCCGGCCAAGCACGACGACGCATGAGGAGTCGTTGTGCCTGATCGTTCCCCACGAAAGCTCATCGAGGGTCGGCCCGTTCTCGTCGTCGTCGACATCCAGGGCGGCGAGTCGGTCGACGGAGCTGAGTCAGCCATTCCCTTCATGCCCGGCTACCAGGAGGCGATGGACCGAGCACCATCTCTGGTCGCCAAGGCACGCGAGTGCGGCGTACCGGTGGTCTTCTTCCAGGAGGCGCACCGCCCTGATCTGGTCGACTTCGGACGCGAGCTGGATGGCGCAGAAGACGTCCACCTCCTCGAAGGCGAGGCCGGCACCGAGATCTCCCCTGACCTTGGAATGCGTCCCAACGACTACGTCATCCGCAAGCGGCGCTACTCGTGCTTCTTCGGAACCGATTTCGAGATACTCCTCAAAGGACTTCGAGCAAGCACCCTGATCCTGGTCGGCGGGCACACCGATGTGTGCGTTCACTACACCTTCGTCGACGCCCACCAGCACGACTACTTCTGTCGAGTGGTCGAAGACGTCGTTGCCGGGTCGAGCCGCGATGCCCATGACGCAGCTCTGCGGGCGATGGAGTATCTCCAGACCGGGGCCAGGTGTTTGGCCGCTGACGTGGAGCAGGCCTTCGAGGAGCTCGCCCGCGAATCGTCGCTGGGGGACGACTAGGTCGCCAGCTGTGGTACCTCGCCGAACGTCTTGGTGGTGATGGTCCATTTGTCGTCGTAGCGGACCAGGGTGAAGTAGATGACGTAGTCGATGCCGTAGTAGTTGCTCTCGACGAGGGTGGCGACGGCAGCCCGGCCCGCTAGGTGAATCTCTGAGATCGTGGCGTCGTACCCCACCGGTGGCTCGTGTGCCCCCACCCAGCCAACGAAATCGTCGACGTCAGAAGCAATGTCGGTCGACTCCGAATCGACGCCGTACATCGTCCACCGCGGGTGCAGCGCGGACCGGAGTGCCTCTGTGTCAGCTGCCGCGCAGGCGTCGACGTACAACTGCACGGCTGCTCGAACTTCCTCTACCTGCTCGACCGACGTCGCCATGTCCAGACCCTACGCGGAGCCGGTGACCCCGTTATGCGCCGAGCCGCCAACTGCGTCGGTGGTGCTCGCACGGGCCGTAGCGGCGCAGCTGCTCGCGATGATGGTCGGATGCGTACCCCTTGTTGTCCTGCCAGCCGAAGTGCGGATGACTTGCCGACAGATCGGCCATCATCGCGTCCCGTGTCGTCTTGGCCAGGATGCTGGCAGCAGCCACCGAAGCGCAGGACAGGTCGGCCTTGATCTCGGTCACGACCGGGGGCACGTCCACGGTGGGCCAAGGGGGCTCAGCGACGGTCTCGACCTCACTCACCTCCCACAGCCCAGGTTCATCCGACAGGATGACCGCCGGCATAGCCCTGAGCCAGTTGAACGAACCATCCAGCAGCACGACATCCGGCAAGACCTCCAACGAGGCAAGGGCACGGAGCCCGGCCAGCCGCAAGGCCCGGGTGAGCCCCCAGGTGTCGATCTCGTCCGGCGATGCATGTCCGACGGCACTGTCGAGGCACCACTTCTCAATGGATGGCACAAGAGCCTCGCGACGAGCAGGCGTCAACAGCTTGCTGTCCGCCAGCCCGGTCGGCACCCGACGCGCCGCGGCGTCCACCACCACCAGGCCCACCGAGACCGGGCCGGCGAGCGCACCACGCCCGACCTCGTCGCAGCCGGCGAGAAACCTGCCTCCATCACGAAGCAACGCCTTCTCGCGACGGAGCGACGGGCGGCGAGTCACGGCATGACCGCCGGACCGACGGCCACTGGCGACTCCGGGGGACCATCGTTGAGCAGCCGATCGAGCTGCTCGGCGAGGTCGGGAGGCGCTACGAGTTCTTCAAATACCTCGAGCTCGGCGACGGAGAACCAGCGGTGCCCCGAAAGGTAACGACGCTCGAGCGGCGTGTGACGAGAGTCATCAACCTCGTGACTGTCGATCCTGGTGAAGTAGAACACCTCGTCCTGGTCGTACCGGACGCCGTCGAACGAGAACTGAAATCGGCGGGTCCACACCAAGGGGCCGGGGGCCCTGAGCTCGAGCCCGACCTCCTCGGCCAGTTCTCGCAAGGCCGCGTGTTCAGGGGACTCGCCGGGATCGATGCCCCCACCCGGGGTGTGCCAGACTGCCGGTCCCGGACGCTCCGGATCACCGCCGCGGAGCAACAGGACTCGGTCCGTGGAGTCGACCACGACCATGCGTGCCGACGACCGACGAACAGGAGCCACGGCGTCAGCCTAACCAGTCGCGCCCGGCGAGGAGACGTTGTCGAACGTAGAAGGTCTGTTGATCAGGGCCCAGTGGCCCAAGGGCCATATCACCGCAACAGTCCGGCCCTGCACCTGCTCCTCGGGAACGAACTTCTGCAGGGCCTTCTGGCACCGGGAGTCCTCCGAAACCGATCGATGATCCCCCATCACCCACAGGTACCCGGCCGGAACCGCGACCTCGAACTCGCCTGAGCATCCCACCGGGGCGTCACCGGGACTGTCGCCCGGGTAGAGGTAGGTCTCGTCCAGTGGCTGGTCGTTGACCGTGACGCGCCCTTGCGGGGTGCAGCAGGCAACAGTGTCGCCACCGATTCCGATCACCCGTTTTACGAGATCGCCTTCGGCCGGGTCGGGTGCCAGGCCGACAAATTCCAGAGCCTTGCGGATGGGGTTGGAATGAGGCGCCGCGTCCGGCAACCAGGTGCCTGGGTCGACGAAGACGACGACGTCACCGCGGTCGACGGTGCCGATCCGGGTGCTCAGCTTGCTGACCAGGATCCAGTCGTTCTCAGCGAGGCTCTGTTCCATCGATCCCGACGGGATGTAGTACGCCTGGGCCACGAACGCACGGACGACGGCCGATACGGCCAACGCCACGATGACCACCAGGACGATCTCGACAAGCCAGTGGGTGCGCCGGCGCGACGATGCCCCGCCGTGGGTACCGGACTGGGTCATGCAGCCTCCCGAGCAGTTGTCGACCTGACCCTAGGGCCTCAGCCCTGATTCAGAGCAGATCGAAACGGTCCCTTGACGAGACGATCGGATCCGTTCGACGGTCTACTCGACGACTACTTCGAGCTCGACTCTTTCTCGAGAGGTTCATCGGTCTGGGCAGCGTCGATCGCCTCGTTGTCGATCGTGTCCGGCCGCGTCAGGAACGAGGTGTCAGAGAACGGCCAGATGATGACGAAGGCGCGACCTACCACGCTGTCTATCGGGATCGCGCCTCCCCCGGGGTCACCGATGTGCGCTCGCGAGTCAGATGAGGCCGCCCGGTGGTCTCCCATCACCCAGATCCGGTCCTCGGGCACCCGGATATCAAACGGATCGTTCGAGGGTTTGTTGCCTTCGAAGAGGTACGGTTCTTCGATCGGGACGCCGTTGACTGTCAGCAGGCCGTTCTTGTCGCAGCACTTCACCCGGTCACCAGGCAGCCCGATGACCCGCTTGATGTAGTCCTTCTCGCTGGCGCCGGCGAACCCAAAAGTTCCGGCCACGGACTGCAGGGCCCGGGTGATGATGTTGCCCGTGTCGACCACCGGGACCTCGGGGTCCCACGAGTCGACACCGTTGAAAACGACCACGTCTCCGCGCTGGATGTCGCCAAGGGTGTAGGCCAGCTTGTTGACCATGACCCGGTCACCCACCTGAAGGGTGTTCTCCATCGATCCGGACGGGATGAAGAACGCCTGGATCAGGAACGTCTTGAGCAGAAACGCCAGGACCAGAGCGATGACGACCAGCACCGGCAGTTCACGCCAGAAGGACGAGGGCCGCTTTACCTCCGGCGATGGGCCAGCGTGCGCCGTCACCGTGCCGACGACGTCTCTCGGCGCTCCTTGATCTTGGCTGCTTTGCCGCGGAGGTCGCGCAGGTAGTACAGCTTCGCGCGTCGCACTGCTCCGCGGCTCACCACGTCGATCTGCTCGATCACTGGAGAGTGCACCGGGAAGGTCCGCTCGACGCCGACGCCGTAGCTGATCTTACGGACGGTGAAGGTCTCGCGAACCCCACCGCCGGAGCGCCGGATCACGATGCCCTGGAAGATCTGGACACGGCTCTTGTTGCCCTCGATGACGCGTACGTGAACCTTGAGCGTGTCACCGGAGCGGAAGTCCGGGATGTCGTCGCGGAGCGAGGCCGCGTCGAGGGAGTCGAGCGTGTGCATGGGTCTCTCCAGCGGCTGCCACAGGTCAGCCGAGCGTGGGTCAGCGGCGGCGGACGCCGGGCGCATCGCGGAATGAACGGAACACCTACGGCGCGCGGTGCCCCCTGTGGCAGGAACGACACGCGACGAACGGTCTACCTAGTCTGCCACAGGGTCCGGGTCTGCCCGAAATCGGCCGTCCACCACCAGCCACCCGAGCTCGGACAACGTGTCGAGGTCCCGGGATTCAAGGCGTCGGGGGTCGAGCCGGGCAATCAGATCGGGCCGTACGCGAGCGGTGCGGCG
Source organism: Actinomycetes bacterium (assembly GCA_024644345.1). GTDB lineage: Bacteria > Actinomycetota > Actinomycetes > JAHEKZ01 > JAHEKZ01 > JAHEKZ01. The sequence continues at coordinate 9,416 of JAHELE010000055.1, forward strand.
GAGTGCGGCGTCGCGTCGCGCCCTGGAGATCTCGCCATGGTGCCCAGACAGCAGAACCTCTGGGACGTCGAGCCCGCGCCAGGTATCGGGCTTGGTGTAGGTCGGGCCCTCGAGGACCCCGTCGACGTGTGACTCGTCGACAAGGGAGCTCTCGTTCCCGAGCACCCCCGGAAGCAGCCGGCCGACTGCCTCGATGATCGCCAGGGCAGCCACCTCGCCCCCGTTGAGCACGTAGTCGCCCAGCGACACTTCGCGAACGCGAAAGCGCGATGTGGCGTCCTCGGCAACCCTGGCGTCGATGCCTTCGTATCGTCCGCATGCGATCACCAGCCAGGGCTCGGTTGCCCACTCCTCGGCGGTGTGCTGGGTGAACGGCTCACCCGCAGGTGTCGGGACCAACAAGAGCGGGTCACCCGCCGTCCGTGAGCCTCGGACGTGGTCGAGAGCGGCCCCCCACGGCTCCGGCTTCATGACCATGCCCGGTCCGCCGCCGTAGGGAGTGTCGTCAACGGTTCGATGCCGGTCATGGGAGAAGTCGCGCAGGTCGTGCACGTTGATCTCCAGGGTGCCGTCACGTCGCGCCTTGCCGAGAAGCGACAGGTTCAGCACGTCGAAGTACCCAGGAAAGATCGTGACGACGTCGACGTCCACCGGAGTCAGCCGGTACCGAGGTCGAGAAGCCCGTCCGGAAGGTCGACCACCACGCGACCAGCCGAGACGTCGACCTCTGGGACCAGCGGTGCAACGAAGGGAACCATCGCCTCGCCCCCCTGCGGCCGCCTCACCAACAGCAGATCCTGGGCGCCGTGCACCACTTCGCTCACCGTTCCGAGCACGGCCCCGGCAGGGTCCACGACGGCCAGCCCCACCAGCTGGTGGTCGTAGAACTCGTCGGGGTCCGCCGGTCGCTCATCGGGATCGACCTCGACGGACAGAACCACACCTCGAAGCTCCTCGACCAGCGAACGGTCGGTCACGCCCTCGAAGTGCAGGATCAAGCGCCCGCTGTGCCACCGCATGGCCTCGACCGTCACCATCGGTTGCCGCTGGTTGTCGGTGATCAGTGAGGTACCCGGGGCGAAGCGTCGCTCGGGTTCATCGGTGCGCAGTTCGACATTGACGTCCCCACGCACGCCATGCGGGCGTCCGATGCGACCGACGACGACCTGCACCGCTCAGCGCTCGTGAGTGATGAGGGTTGTCACGGCGATCGATGTCAGCGTGATCCTGCTGAGTCCATGAAGTCGACCCGCACCCGGCGCTTGGCCAGAGCATCGGCCACAGTGCGCACCGAGGACGCCGTGCGCCCTGCGCGTCCGATCACCCGTCCGAGATCGTCGGGGTGCACCCTGACCTCGTAGAGGCGCCCGCCGCGACGCTGTTCGCGTAGCCGCACCTGGACGTCGTCCGGGTGGTCGACGATCCCCCGGATCAGGTGGTCCAGGGCCTGCTCGATCATGCGCTCGCGGGGGCGTCGCCGGTGTCGGCGGCCGCAATCTCAGCAGGTGCGTCTGCGCTGGTGTCCGCTGAGGCCTCAGCCTTGGTGTCGTCAGCCTTGGTGTCGTCAGCCTTGGTGTCGTCAGCCTTGGTGTCGTCAGCCGCAGGCTCGGCAGCCGGGCTCTCGGCCGGCTTGTCGACCGTGTCTGCCTTGGGGGCTACCTTCTTCTTTGCCTTGGGGGTGGTGGCGGCCTTCTCGTCGAGACCGGCCGCCTCCTTGGCCGCAGCCTCGAAGACCGATTTCTTGTCGGCCTTGGGCTCGGCCACCAGCATCGCCGGGGGGGCTGGCTCACCCTTGAACGACTGCCAGTCACCGGTCACCCGCAGGATCGCGGCGACGGCTTCGGTCGGCTGAGCACCGACGCCGAGCCAGTACTGCACCCGGTCGGAGTCGACCTGGATCACGGACGGGTCGTGGAGCGGGTGGTACTGCCCGATCTCCTCGATCGCGCGTCCGCCGCGGGCGGTGCGGGCGTCGGCGATGACGATGCGGTAGTGCGGTTCGCGCATCTTGCCGATGCGCTTGAGCTTGATCTTGACAGCCACGGTGGCGGGAGCTCCTGGTTCTGGTGGGGCTGCTCTGCCTCACGGCGTGGGGTTGCCGAGCGTCAGAACAAAGGGACTCGACGGTCCTGGGCGGTGAGAGGGCCGCCAGCCCGTCGGGTTCAGCCCCTCAGTCTGCCAGAGGGCGGCCCGTGGGCCCAAACCGCCTCAGCGAACAGCCTCAGCGACCTAAGAGGTCAGTGAAGGCATCCGGAAGCTCGGTCAACGTCTGGGGAGGAGCGTCCGGCGCCTCCCCGGCGTCCAGAGCGGCGGCCTGCTGGGCGCGCTTGGCCGGGTTTCCGCTCACGCGGCCCTTCTTCCCCTTGGCGCCCTTCTTGCCCTTCTTGGGGCGTCCTCCGCCACCACCCCCTGGCAGGCCGGGGATGCCTGGCATTCCTGGGATTCCGCCGCCCTTGGCCATCTGGCTCATCATCTTGCGCGCCTCGAGGAAGCGGTTGACCAGCTGGTTCACATCGCTCACCTGCGTACCCGAGCCGGACGCGATCCGCTGCCTCCGCGACGCGTTGAGAACCTTGACATCCGCCCGTTCACCGGGGGTCATCGACTGGATGATCGCGCGGATGCGGTCGAACTCGCTGTCGTCGAGGTTGTTGATCGCCTCCTTGTGCTCGCTCATTCCCGGGAGCATGCCGAGGAGCTTGCCGATGGAGCCCATCTTCTGCACGGCCTGCAGCTGGGAGAGGAAGTCCTCGAGGGTGAAGCTGCTCCCCGACGCCAGCTTGGCTGCCATCTCTTCGGCCTGGTCACGCTCGAAGACCTTCTCGGCCTGCTCGATGAGGGTGAGCATGTCGCCCATGTCGAGAATGCGAGACGCCATCCGCTCGGGGTGGAAGACGTCGAACTCGTCGAGCTTCTCGCCGTTGCTGGCGAACATGATGGGCTTGCCGGTTACCCCTCGCACCGACAGGGCGGCACCGCCTCGGGCGTCACCGTCGAGCTTGGTCAGCACGACTCCGTCGAAGCCGACTCCGTCGAGGAACGCCCGGGCCGTGGCGAGCGCGTCCTGTCCGACCATGGCGTCCAGGACGAAGAGCACCTCGTCGGGGTGGACGGCGTCACGGATCTGGCGCGCCTGCTGCATCATCTCCTCGTCGACGCCGAGCCGGCCGGCCGTGTCGACGACAACGATATCGTACTGCTTGTCGTTGGCGTAGGTGATGGCGTCGCGCGAGACCCGCACGGGGTCGCCGACGCCACTGCCCGGTTCGGGAGCGAAGACCGACACCCCGGCGCGCTCGGCGACCACCTCGAGCTGCTGGACCGCGTTCGGGCGCTGCAGGTCGGCCGCCACGAGAAGCGGCTGGTGTCCCTGCCCCTTCAGCCAGAGCGCGAGCTTGCCGGCCAGCGTGGTCTTACCCGCACCTTGCAGACCGGCGAGCATGATCACCGTCGGTGGGGTCTTCGCGAAGCGGATCCGCCGGGTCTCGCCGCCGAGGATCCCCACGAGCTCTTCGTCGACGATCTTGATGATCTGCTGGGCCGGGTTGAGCGCCTGCGACACCTCCGCGCCCTTGGCACGCTCACGCACTGCTGCGATGAAGTCCTTGACGACGGGCAGCGCCACGTCGGCCTCGAGCAGCGCCACCCTGATCTCGCGCAGGGTCGCGTCGATGTCGGCGTCGGAGAGCTTGCCTTTGCCGCGCAGGTTCTTGAACGTGGCGGTCAGGCGGTCCTGGAGCGTGGTGAACACGGGCAACCTTCGTGACGGGGGTCGACCTGTCGAGGGTAACCGCTCGCGAACTGACGGCCGTTGTCAGTGGGCTGATCTAGGGTGGAAATTGCTCGAGGCGGACGGCCCACTGCGACGAACCCGATGACACGACGAGATCTCACCGCCTCCTCACAGATCCCGTTGTCGTCGAAAGGTTCGCCTCATGTTCCGCCCCAGCTCGCTTCCCGCGCCGCTGGCCGCGACGCTGGCCGAGGTGCGCGGGTGGGCCGACCCCACGGCAGCGACACCCTTGCCCGCGCAGTCGCCGGACGCGCGGGCCGCGTGGGTCGCCGGGCTTCAGCAGCTGCGCGATGCCGTCGACGCCGCACTCCTCGCCGCCGTCGGTGACTTCGACGCCGCTGGAGACGGAGAGACTCTCCATGGGGCCTCAAACACCTCCAGCTGGCTGCGAGGCGCACTCGGTCTGGCTCCCGGCGAGGCCTCCGAGCGGGTCCGGCTGGCCCGACGCTCTCGCGACCTCCTCGCCGGGCCGGTGGGTCGCCTCCGCGACGGCCTCCTCACCTACCACCACCTCCGCAGCATCGACCGGGCAATCCGATTCGTGCCCGAGGGCCAGCAGGCAGACGCCGTTGCTCTGCTTACCGATCTGGCAATCACCGCACCGGTGGCTGATGTGCGCACCGCCGGGCGACACCTGCGAATGGTCGCCGACCCCGACGGTGCGCTGGCCGACAGCGAGCAGCAGTTCGAGCGCCGTCATCTGACCCTGGCCCCGTTGCTGGACGGGATGACGTCGATCGACGGTCTTCTCGACTGCGAGTCGGCAGCCGTGCTGAACGCGGCTCTCGAGCCGTTCCTGGTGCCCACGGGGCCCGAGGACGTGCGAACGGCTGCGCAGCGCAGAGCTGACGGGCTCACGGACATCGTCCGTAGCGCGTGCGACCACCGACTGCTCCCGATGGTGGGTGGCGAGCGACCCCACCTGCAGATTCTGATGGCTGGTGATCCCAAACCGGCACTCGATGGTGCACGACGTAGCCCAGACTCGCTGCCCACCGGCTTCCTACCCCAGGCCCCGGGTGGCGCCGCACCCCTTCATCCGGTGAGCGTGGCACGCCTCGCCTGCGACGCCCAGATCGTTCCGGTGCTGCTCGACGGCAGCGGCCTACCCATGACCCTCGGACGCAGCCAGCGGATCTTCTCCTCCAATCAACGTCGACTGCTGGCCCTTCGCGACGGCGGCTGTCGCTTCCCCGGATGCTCGCGGCCGCCCGCTCACACCGACGCTCACCATGTGCACCCCTGGTCAACCGGGGGGTCCACCGACGTCGACAACGCAGTGCTTCTCTGCCGGTTCCACCACCGCCTGGTGCACGACGGCGGTTGGCGAATCGAGGTCAACGACGCCGACCGCGACCCCGTGTCGGGATCTTCCGGCGCCGTCACCTTCGTGGGGCCGCGCGGTCAGTCACTCGTCAGCATCCCGCGCGGCCCGTGAACGGTCCGGTACTGGGTCGGCATCGAGATCCCTGATCAGGTACTCGTTCCACTCGACTGCTTGGTGCTCGGTCCCGCTTTCGTCCATGAAGCAGTACTCGCTGCGCTCAACGATGCCCGTTCGTCTATACCCCAAGCACTCGTAGAGCGCGCGTGCTTCCAGGTTGTCCACGCCAGCCGCCAACCCCAGCCAGTGCGCACCTCGACGCCGCGCCAATCTCTCGGCGGCTTCCGCAAGACAGGTGCCGACGCCGCGGCGCCGGACATCGGATCGAACCTGGAGGTGCGCCATCTCGACAACGCCGGGGTATGCGCTCAGAACCTCAGTGAGGTCCTGGCTCGCCCAGCGAACGACTGCGCTACCGAGAGCCATACCGCGCTGCCACGCGACTATCAGCGTCTGGGTTCCGGCCAGCTGCCCGGCGAAATGGCGGTCGTGGACTTCGGCCGAGGATGGCCAGGTCGAGTGCAGCTGTGGCAGGTCGTCGACAGAGCACTGCCGAGCCTGGATACCGCCGGACATGGGGTGCTCCTACCCCAGCAGCGCGTCGACAAAGACGTCGGCATCGAACGGTGCGAGATCGTCCGGGCCCTCGCCAAGTCCCACGAGCTTGACCGGCACTCCGAGCTCGCGCTGCACCGAGACCACGATGCCACCCTTGGCGGTGCCGTCGAGCTTGGTGAGCACCACCCCTGTCACGTCAACGACCTCGGAGAACACTTTGGCCTGTGTCATCCCGTTCTGGCCGGTCGTGGCATCGAGCACCAGCAGCACTTCGTCCACCGGCGACTTCTTCTCGATCACCCGTTTGACCTTGCCGAGCTCGTCCATCAAACCTGTCTTCGTGTGCAGGCGGCCGGCGGTGTCCACCAGCAGGACGTCCGCCTCCGTGTCGATGGCCGCGGTCACGGCCTCGAATCCGACGCTCGCCGGGTCTCCCCCCTCAGGTCCCCGTACGACCGGCACTCCTACGCGATCACCCCATGTCTGCAGCTGGTCAGCTGCGGCGGCACGAAAGGTGTCGGCTGCGCCGAGGATGACGTCGCGATCCTCGGCAACGAGCACGCGGGCCAACTTGCCGGTCGTGGTGGTCTTACCCGTGCCGTTGACCCCGACGACCAGAACGACGGCCGGACGTCCCGGCACCTCAACCGCGAGCGAGCGGTCGGCAGCTGGGTCAACGAGCTCCAGCAGCTCGGCGCGTAGCAGGTCACGCGGTGGGACGTCTGGTTGCATTCTGATCGCCGCTCGCATCCGCTCGACAACCTCGCCGGCCACGGTGACGCCAATGTCGGCGGCAATCAGTGAGTCCTCGATCTCTTCCCAGGTCGCGTCGTCGACCCCTCCGCGCGAGAGCAGCGCCACGATGCTTTGTCCCAGGCCGCCGGACCTCGCCAGCCGGTCGCGCAACCGAGCCATCCGCCCGGCCACCGGTGCGGGGCGCTCCACCGGGGGAACGAGTACGTCACTTGAGATGTCCTCGGGGAGCGGGACGGTGGCGATCGTTCGTTTGGGGGTATCGCGAGGAGGAGTCGCATCATCCCCGACCCCGGGGAGCGGGGTGGTCCCGGTCTTGGTGGCGTGCGGCGGGGCGGGTCGCCCCCGTCCGGCCCGAAACGCGACCAGCCCCAGACCGATCACGGCGACAAGCGCAACGGTAATGAGTGCAATCAGCGCGATGGGGTCCACGGACGGAGTCTCTCAGAGCCCAGTCGTCGAGTTCCTGGGACGTGCCGGGCCGCCACTGCCCAGCAGGCCCAGTGCGTAACCGGGCGGGATCAGTCGTCCCGGACGGGGTCCAGCAGACGACGAGCGGCGACGCCGAATCCGCCCGACACCCCCATGGCAGCCACCAACCCGATCGGGCCAAGGGGCAAGCCGAAGATCAGGGCGGCGAACGACCCGCAGAACACCGCCATGATCGCCAACCACTTCCGACCCGTTCCCTCGTGGTTGACCACAGCCCATCCTCCTGCGGCCACCAAGGCCGGAATGGGGGTCACGAGAACTCCGACCAACCCGGTATCGCCGGACGAGTCTCGAGCCGCAAGTGCGGCCATCAGAGCGACGACAAAACCCGCGAAGAGACCGACAGCCACGGTCACGAACGTCAGGTACGTCAGGCGCGTCGACTGGCTCATCGCCTCACGACCTCGCTCACAGGACCCGGCTCACGGCGCCATCTTCACTGAGACCACCGTCACGCACACCACCGTCACGCAGACTCGGCCTCACGCAGACGCTGGCTGATCACCGCGCTCACCCCATCG
>JAHELE010000160.1 GCA_024644345.1 Actinomycetes bacterium
ACGTGGCGTCGACGCGTCAGATCGGCCGCATCGAGGTGGTCAAGGTCGAGAACAAGGGAAAGGGCTTCCGGCGGCTCCGCGTCCGACTGACCGAGGCCTGAATGCCCGGCCAATCCCCCCGGTGATCGGAGGATTTCCGGCACCTTTCGGCGTCCAGGAGACCCTCAAAGTGCCGGAAACGCTCCGATCACGCCGAGGTGGACCACCACTGCAGGTGGACGCCGTACCAGCGGTCGGTCTCACCGTGGGGTTGTAGACCGAGGCGGCGCATCACGGCCAGCGATGCGTCGTTGCCCGCGTAGGCGACCGAGTTGATCACGTGGACGCCCAAGGTCTCTCGCGCATGCTGCAGCAGCCGCCTGCCGGTCTCGGTGGCGTAGCCGTTGCCCCAGGCGTCCGGGTGCAGGTGCCAGCCGATCTCTACATCGTCGGTAGGGGTGCCCTCAGCATCGGGCAGGTGGACGAGTAGGCCCGAACCGACCGGTGTCGCCGACCCATGAGGGACGATCGCCCACACCCCGAACCCCGGCTGGTCCTCGCGTCCACCTGACTGCCAGCGCAGCAGGCGTTCGCGCGCGGCGTTCTCATCGGCCCAGGGGGCGGGGTGGGGGCCGAGCCAACGGGCGACGGCGTCCCGGCTGTAGATGTCGAACGCCGTGGCGACATCGCGGGGGTCGTCCGGGTCCCAGGCGCGCAGGGTCAGGCGTTCGGAGGTCAAGACGGGCAGCGACACCCCTCCAGGGTGCCTCACGGGCGTCAGTTGGCCGGTCGTGGGGGAATGCGGCAGGATCATCATGGGTTCTGGCCTGGGGAGCCGGCTGTACGTGGCGGCAACGGACCCTCAGCGGCGACGAAGGGACGACAGTGTGAGCGTGCTCGGGCGTCTGACGCCCTCACGAGTGGCGATGCTCTCGATCCACACCTCACCCCTCGACCAGCCCGGCACCGGCGACGCGGGCGGCATGAACGTCTACATCGTCGAGACGGCCCGCCGGTTGGCCGACCTCGGAACCGAGGTCGAGATCTTCACCCGCGCTACGTCGGGCGCACTTCCTGCGACGGTCGAGCTCGCCCCCGGCGTTCTGGTGCGGCACATTGCTGCCGGGCCGTTTGAACCCATGGCCAAGGAAGACCTTCCGGTGCTGCTCTGCCCGTTCGCCTCTGGCGTCCTGCGCGTCGAGGCACAGCACGAGCCCGGGTACTTCGATCTCGTCCACTCGCACTACTGGTTGTCGGGCCAGGTCGGCGCGTTGGCGCAGGACCGTTGGCAGGTGCCGCTCGTCCACTCGATGCACACCATGGCAAAGGTGAAGAACGCCCTGCTCGCCGACGGTGACATTCCCGAGCCGTCGGGTCGTGTGATCGGCGAGACGTCCGTCGTTGCTGCGGCCGACCGGCTGCTCGCCAACACCGGTGCCGAGGAGTCCCAGCTCGTCGAGCTCTACGACGCTCATCCGTCCCAGGTGGCGACAGTGCCCCCCGGGGTCGACCTCAGTGTGTTCACCCCCGGCGACGGTCAGGACGCCAGACAACGTTTGGGTCTTCCTCCGTCGGCGCATGTGCTGCTGTTTGTCGGACGCATCCAGCCGCTGAAGGCCCCCGACCTGCTGCTGCGGGCTGCAGCTGAGTTGTTGGACGAACGACCCTCGCTGCGCGACGAGCTGATCGTCGCTGTCGTCGGGGGACCCAGTGGCTCCGGTCTGGCGCACCCGCACCACCTCGAGGCCCTCGCTCATGAGCTGGGGATCGCCGACGTCGTGCGGTTCGCTCCTCCCGTAGCCCAGTCCGAGCTGGTCGACTGGTACCGCGCAGCCGACGTCACCGTGGTTCCGTCCTACAACGAGTCGTTCGGACTCGTTGCCATCGAGTCGCAGGCGGTCGGCACGCCAGTCGTCGCGGCATCGGTCGGCGGACTCCGCACGGCGGTTGCTGACGGAGTCTCCGGTGTCCTCGTCGACGGGCACGACCCGCGAGACTATGCACGCGTCCTGGGCCGACTCGTCAGCGAGCCGCGCTACCGCCAGGCGCTGGCGTCCGGCGCGGCCGGTCACGCCGCCGAGTTCGGCTGGGACGCCACTGCGAGGGCCACCCTCGGCGTCTACGAAGACGCGATGGCGGTCCGCAGTCTGCAGCGTGTCGCGTCCTGACGCGCCACAATGACGCTGTGGACGCGGCAGCGACAGTTCGACAGGCCCTAGCCGATCTCGAGATCTCTTTCGAGGAGGCGACACCGTCCACCTTCGTCGCGGTGCTGCCCGGTGAGGCGAAGCTGCGCACGACGGTGTCGCTGGTCGTCGGGCCGCACAACCTCACTGCCAACGCCTTCGTGGTGCGCCATCCCGATGAGAACTCCGAGGCTGTGTACCGCTGGCTCCTGCAGCAGAACGCCAAGCACCCTGGCCTGGCGTTCGGTGTCGACCCGCTGGGCGACGTGTACCTCGTGGGATCGTTGCCACTTGCCGCCGTGACGGCGTCCGAGGTCGACCAGCTGCTGGGTCGGATCCTGTCGCTGGCTGACAGCTCGTTCAACGTGCTTCTCGAGCTGGGGTTCGCCAGCAGCATCCGGCGTGAGTGGGCCTGGCGAGTGTCCCGTGGCGAACCCCTCGACAATCTGCAGGCCTTCATACACCTTGTGGACGATGCATGACCGCTAAAGCCGCGACCCTGGTGGACAGGGCTGACGCCATCGCGCGCTATGTCGAAGTCCCGGATGAGCTCGACCAGATCCGGCTGGCGTGGCCCACACTGGAAGCAGCTGTTGGCTCACTCCGGGGCCGGCGCTTCGTCGCTGCCTTCGACCCGGTTGCGGGTTGGTATCGCGCTTGTGTGGAGAGTCGGGGTGAGGTGACTGAGGCCGAGCGCGACCTGCCAGAGATGGTCATCCCGGGGGGGCGATTCATGCGCATCCGCCTTCGAGGCGAACCTCCGGCCGTCTACGACCAGATCGCACCGACGCACGAGCGACTGGAGTCACTAGCCGCGCGGGACGTCAGCCGCCCCAGCCTGGAGCACTACCGCAGGCTCGACCAAATAGACGTCCTCATGCCGGTGCTCTGATCGCATGAAGAAGGGGTGGTCAGGTCCGCGAGGCGTATCCCTCGGCGAACTCGCGGAAGGCGGCGAAGGCCCGTGGGGCATAGACCGTTCCGGGCCCCCCCATCATCTGGATGCAGACGCCGAGGGTCTCAGCCGCCTCAGCCTCGGTCGCTCCTGCCCTGGCGGCACCGCGGGCATGCGAGGCGATGCAGCCGTCGCAGTGCTGGCTGGTGGCGATGGCGAGGGCGATCAGCTCTTTGGTCTTGGTGTCGAGCACGCCCGGGGTGAACGCCGCGCTGTGCAGTGCCTTGAACCCGTCGTACACATCAGGGATCGCTTTGCGTAGGGACAAGGCGGGATCACGAAGTTCGGCCTGGACGCCCTTGCCGTACGAGTGAGTGTGGGTTTCGAATTCGCTCATGCAACCACCGTAGCCCGCAGGTGGGGACGGCTGAATGGACCTTCGTCCCGACCGATACGCTCGCCGCATGTCGACGCTCGTGCTGCTGCGCCATGGTCAAAGTGAGTGGAACGCCAAGAACCTGTTCACCGGCTGGGTGGACGTCGGGCTGACCGAGGTCGGCGTCGCGGAGGCGGAGCGGGGCGGGCACCTGCTCAGCACCGCCGGTCTGCTCCCGAATGTTCTGCACACGTCGGTGCAGCGTCGAGCGATTCGTACTGCCGAACTGGCCCTCGCGGCGTGTGACCGTCAGTGGATCCCGGTGCGCCGCTCGTGGCGTCTCAACGAGCGGCACTACGGGGCGCTGCAGGGGAAGGACAAGAAGCAGACACTGACCGAGTTCGGCGAGGAGCAGTTCATGCTCTGGCGCCGCTCGTACGACACACCGCCGCCGCCCCTTGCCGATGACGATGAGTTCTCACAGGTGGGCGACCCGCGCTACGCCGGTCTGCCGCCCGAGCTGCTACCGCGAACCGAGTGTCTGAAGGACGTTCTCGAAAGGATGTTGCCCTACTGGTACGACGCGATCGTGCCCGATCTGCAGTCCGGTCGAACTGTGCTGGTGACCGCTCACGGAAACTCGTTGCGCGCATTGGTCAAGCACCTCGACGGGATCTCGGACGACGCGATTGCTGGGCTCAACATTCCGACGGGGATACCGCTGCGCTACGAGCTCGATGCGGCACTGCATCCGAAGACCGCTGGCGGCGAGTACCTCGATCCCGACGCGGCGGACGCCGCGATCAGCGCGGTAGCCAGCCAGGGCCACTAAGAGCTCGACAGGCTTGGTGGCTAGTCGTGCTCCATCGTCTGTGGGCGCATGCCGGTGGCCTGGTGCACCACGCGGCGAGCGACCGAAACCGAGTGGTCGGCGAAGCGCTCGTAGAAGCGGCTGATCAAGGTGGCGTCAATCGCGCTCTCGACTCCGTGTGACCAGTCAGGG
>JAHELE010000056.1 GCA_024644345.1 Actinomycetes bacterium
GGGTTGGTGATTCCCTCGGGAACACCGGTGACTCCGGACACAAGAACTCCTACAGATCTGGGGGTGGGGGTGCTGAGTCCTCGTCGGACCGGATCAATGCTACCAAGCGCTCGCACACATCGTGCACATCGTCGTTCTCGAGCGTCACATCGAACTCCGGAGCCGCCGCCAGCTCGATCCTGGCCCTGGCCAGCCGGCGGGCGATGACGACCTCGTCCTCGGTGCCACGACCGGTGAGGCGCCTGGCCAGGACCTCCCATGACGGCGGTGCCAGGAAGACCAGAAGAGCGTCTGGCATGGCCCTCCTCACCTGGCGGGCCCCCTCCAGCTCGATCTCGAGCAGGACGGGGTCACCGCGGCCGAGTCGCTCCAGAACCGGGGCACGGGGTGTGCCGTACCGGTGACCGGCGAACTCGGCCCACTCCAGCAGCTCGCCGGCGGCGACCGCCTCGTCGAACGCGTCGTCGTCGCAGAAGAGGTAGTGGAGTCCGGCCACCTCGCCCGGTCGGGGGCGCCGGGTCGTGAGGGAGACTGACTGCCAGATCTCGGGATGGGTAGCCCGCAGTCGGGCCACGACGGTGCTCTTGCCGACGCCCGAAGGGCCAGACAGCACCGTCAGCCGGGACCGCTCTGCGGCAGTCCCAGGATGCAGCTGGCTCACTGCTGTTGGCTCGCTCCGAGCTGTGGGGCTCGAGCGGAACCGGTGGGGAACTCGCGACGAAGCGCAGCCACCTGATTGGCCCCTAGCCCCCTGACGCGACGACTCTCGGAGATGCCGATCTTCTCCATCAGCTGGCGCGCCCGAACCTTTCCGACACCGGGAAGTGACTCCAGCAGCGCAGAAACCTTCATCTTGCCGATGATGTCGTCAGTACGGCCCTGGTCGATCACGTCGAACAGCGATGCGCCCGAGTGCTTCAGCCGGTTCTTGACCTCAGCGCGTACCCGACGCGCCTCCGCAGCCTTCTCCAGTGCCGCTGCACGTTGTTCCGGGGTCAACGGAGGAAGAGCCACGGCGCACCTTCGGTCGGCGGTAACGAGACCGGATTCGGCTGGTCAGCAGCCGAGGCCGGTCGATCGTCGGGACGGCACCGAACCTAGCGAGTAGAGCCCGGTCGGGGCAACGTCGGTCATTCGGGGAGCCCCCCGGTCAACAGCCTTGCGGCAGCGGCCGCGCGGTCGTCAGCGCCGGTGATCGGACGTCCGACCACGAGCAGGTCGGCGCCGTCGGACAGTGCCTGCTGGGGCGTCGACACGCGCTTCTGGTCACCCAGCGCCGCGCCGGGAGGCCGTACGCCTGGGGTCACCAACACGACATCGCCGCCGACCACCGCACGCACTTGAGCCACCTCGTGAGGGGAACACACGAGCGCTCGAGCACCCGCCCGAACCGACAGCTCGGCAAGGCGCAGGACGGAGTCTGCCGGACTTCCCTCAAGCCCGACTGCGCGAAGGTCAGCCGGAGACATCGAAGTGAGTACCGTTACCGCCGTGATGCGTGTGTCGGGAAGCGCCTCGACCGCCGCCGACACCATCGCCGAGCCACCCAGGGAATGAACGGTGACGAAGTCGGGGGCCAGGTCAGCGACGGCCCCGCACGCGCCGGCCACCGTGTTGGGGATGTCGTGCAGTTTCAGGTCAAGGAATATCCGACAGTCGGGTGCGGCCGCGGCCACCCGACGAACCCCCTCGGCCCCAGCGGCAAGGTAGAACTGCAGCCCGAGCTTGAGCGTGCTGACGTGGGGTCCCACGTCGGTGGCCCACAGCACAGCCGTTGAGACGTCCGGAGCGTCGAGCGCCACCGCGATGGGTGGGGTGCGGAAGCCCTTCATGCCGGCTCGTCGTCGGGGCGGTGAGCGAAGCCGACCGCGTCGCCGAGCGAGGCGAAGTCACGGGCCCCCAGCAGCTGCTGCAGCTCGTACGAGACGCGCATCGGAGCCGATGGGTCGTTGAACACCGTGGTTCCCACTTCGACGGCCGATGCCCCGGCCAGGATGAACTCGAACGCGTCTGCCCCCGTACGGATGCCTCCCATGCCGATCACCGGAACATCCGGAAGCGCCTGATGCACCTGCCACACCGCCCGGACTGCCACCGGTCTGATCGCTGGGCCGGACAGTCCCCCGGTGACGCCCCCCAGGTGTGGCCGCATCGTGTCGGAGTCGATCACCACGCCCAGAAGCGTGTTGATCATCGAAAGACCGTCAGCACCAGCGTCGACACACGCCTTGGCGATAGCCACGATGTCGGTCACATCGGGCGAGAGCTTGGCGAACACGGGAACACCTGGGGCACTGTTCCGTCGAACGCCCTCGACGACGGTCGAGCTCGCAACCGGATCGCAGGCAAACACCAGTCCCCGGTCCTCGACGTTCGGACACGAGATGTTGACCTCGATCGCGGTGACCGCCGACGAGTGACGCAGCCGTTGTGCCAGTCGGACGTACTCGTCGGCCGACCCCCCGGCGATCGACACGATCACGCGGGCGCCCCGCTCTTCGAGCCATCTGAGGTCACGGCTGACGAACTCCTCGATCCCCGGTCCTTGGAGGCCGATCGAGTTGAGCATGCCGCTTGGTGTCTCGGCCATGCGCGGTGTCGGGCGACCCGACCGTGGCTGCAGCATGATCGACTTGGTGACGACGGCCCCGAGGGCGGTGATGTCGAAGAACTGGTCGAGCTCTCGCCCGTAGCCGGCACATCCCGACGCCGTCATGACGGGGTTCGGAAGGGTGACGCCCGCCAGGCGCGTCGACATGTCGACGTCGGGAAGCGCGATCTCAGAGCTCTCCGGCGTGATGACTCTGGTGAGCCGGGTCATCAGTGTCCTCCTTCACTCACTGGCGCGCCCCAGGTGTCGGCCGGCACGGTCCCGACGTCGTTCCACCGCACCCGATCACCGCGGAAGACCGGCCCGTCGATACAGGAACGCACCATGCGGGTCACACCGTCATCACCGACCACCGGCAGCACACACGTCATGCACACGCCGATGCCACAGGCCATGGCCTCCTCGACAGCGCACTGTGAGTGCGCACCCAAGCGAGCGGCGACGTCGGCGACAGCGGCCAGCATCCCCATGGGTCCGCAGGCATAGACGACGTCAGCGCCGGTCCGCTCGAGCAGGCCGGGCAACACGTCAGTGACCCGACCCTTGTCACCGAGCGAACCGTCCTCGGTGGTGACGGCCACGGACTGTGACATGCGCTTGGCCTCAAGAACTCCGAACAGACGACCCTCCGTAGCAGCACCAAGGACGAAGTCGACCCGGCAACCCCGTTCACGCAGCTGTTCGGCGAGCGTGAACAGCGGGGCGCTTCCGTAGCCTCCCCCGACCATCGTGCAGGTCACCGGTTCCTTCGGCAGGGCGAACGGTTTGCCCAACGGACCCACGACGTCGACGGTGTCGTGCTGTCGCACGTGCGACAGCCAGCGAGTTCCGGCCCCGTGTTCGGCAAAGACAATATCGACTGTTCCGCCGTAGACCCCTCGATCCTGGGTGCGGTAGACCGAGAAGGCGCGACGAAGCAGCTGTGCGCCGGTCTCACCCCCCACCGCTATGGCCACGAAGTGTCCTGGCCGGACCTGCTCTGCGACCCCGGGTGCCACGATTGTGAGCTGGTGGTACTGACCGACGCGTCTGATGCTCAGCACCTCGCCACGCACCTGCACTGGAGTCATGACAACTCCTCGCGCGCCTTCTGCAAGTCCGCCGCGTGCTCCTGAAGCGACCGCACCCCCACCTCACCGCGAATCAGCGCCTCGATGCCCTGCACCGCCGCACCAAGACCCTGGACCGTCGTGATGCAGGGCACTCCTTTCCGGACCGCTGCGGACCGGATTTCGTATCCGTCCAGACGGGCGCCTACCCCGTACGGAGTGTTGATGATGATGTCGATGGTTCCATCGAGAATCCGCGAGATCGTGTCGGGCTCTGCGTTACCGTCACCGACCTCGAAGTGCTTACGGACGACGGTGGCCGGAACCCCGTTTCGCAGCAGGACCTCGGCCGTCCCCGCCGTGGCCACGATCTCGAACCCGAGGTCGTGCAGACGCTTGATGGGGAAGATCATGGAGCGTTTGTCCCGGTTGGCGACCGAGACGAACGCCGTTCCGGTGGTCGGTAGGCCACCCGCGTAGGCGGCAATCTGCGACTTGGCGTACGCCGTTCCGAACAGTGCGTCGATGCCCATGACCTCGCCGGTCGACTTCATCTCGGGTCCGAGAACGGTGTCGACCCCGTGGAATCGACCGAAGGGAAGCACCGCCTCCTTCACCGCGATCGCTGCATTCATCGGCATCGTTCCACCGTCGTACGAGGCGGGCAGCAAGCCCTCGGCGCGGAGATCGGCGATCGAGGCGCCCAGCATGACGCGTGCCGCAGCCTTGGCGATCGGCGTCGCGGTGGCCTTCGACACGAAAGGAACGGTGCGAGAGGCACGGGGGTTCGCCTCCAGGACGTACAGCACATCTGACGCCTGCGCGAACTGCACGTTCAGGAGACCGCGTACCCCGACTCCGTGGGCGATGGCCTCTGTCGCTGACCTGATGCGCTCGATGTCAGCTCGCCCCAGAGTCATCGGCGGCAGGGCGCACGCGGAGTCGCCGGAATGGATTCCGGCCTCTTCGATGTGCTCCATCACTCCGGCCAGGAACAGCTCATGCCCGTCATAGATCGCATCGACGTCGATCTCGACCGCGTCGTCGAGGAATCTGTCGACCAGAACGGGGTGCTCCGGGCTCACCTGGGTGGCTCGGCCGATGTAGTCACGCAGCATGTCGTCGTCGTAGACGATCTCCATGCCCCGCCCGCCCAGCACGTAGGACGGCCGGACAAGTACCGGGAAACCGATCTCGTCGGCGATCGTCTTGGCCTCATCGAACGACGTGGCCATGCCGTGGCGTGGTGCGAGCAGGCCGGCCTCGGCGAGGACCTGGCCGAAGGCGCCGCGCTCTTCGGCGAGGTGGATCGCCTCAGGGGAGGTACCGACCACCGGAACACCGGCGTCCTTCAGCTGCTGGGCCAGCCCGAGCGGAGTCTGTCCACCCAGCTGCACGATGACTCCGGCGACCTCGCCCACCTGCTGCTCGGCGGCGACGACCTCCAGAACGTCTTCGAGAGTGAGTGGCTCGAAGTACAGCCGGTCACTGGTGTCGTAGTCGGTCGACACCGTCTCGGGATTGCAGTTCACCATCACGGTCTCGTACCCGGCAGCGCGCAGGGACAGCGCTGCGTGGACGCATGAGTAGTCGAACTCGATCCCTTGCCCAATCCGGTTCGGGCCACTGCCCAGAATCAGTACCGCGGGCTTGCTGCGTGGTCGGACCTCCGTCTCTTCGTCGTAGGCCGAGTAGTGGTAAGGAGTGTGAGCCGCGAACTCGCCGGCGCATGTGTCGACGGTCTTGAACACTGGCCGAATACCGAGCGCCTGCCGCAGGTGGCGGGCAACTTCTTCCGACACCCCTCGTAGCTCGGCGACCTGTCGGTCCGAGAAGCCGTAGCGCTTTGCCCGGCGAATCAGGTCGGGACCGAGCTCGGGGGCTGCGATCACCTCGGCGGCCACCTCATTGATGAGAACAAGCTGGTCAAGGAACCAGGGATCGATCCCGGTTGCCTCGTGCATGATCTCGGCCGAGGCGCCGAGCCAGAGCGCCTGCTGCACCTTCTTGATCCGGCCGTCATGGGGTCGGCGGGACTGCTCGACCAGCGTGTCGAGGTCATCGGCAATATCCGTCCACGAGAAAGGGGCGTCGGACTTCTCTATGGAACGCAGGGCCTTCTGCAGGGCCTCTGGGATGTTGCGACCGATGGCCATGGCCTCACCGACGCTCTTCATGTGCGTTGTCAGCGTGGGGTCGGCCGCCGGGAACTTCTCGAAGGCGAATCTGGGCACCTTGACAACGACGTAGTCGAGTGCCGGTTCGAACGAAGCCGGAGTCTCGGCGGTGATGTCGTTGGGGATCTCGTCAAGGGTGTAGCCGATCGCCAGCCTCGCGGCGATCTTGGCGATGGGAAACCCGGTCGCTTTGCTTGCGAGCGCGCTGGAACGAGACACGCGCGGATTCATCTCGATGACCACCAGTCGGCCGTCGCGTGGATCGACAGCGAACTGGATGTTGCACCCGCCGGTGTCGACTCCGACTGCTCGGATGATGTCGATCCCCACATCACGCATTCGTTGGTACTCGCGGTCGGTGAGCGTCATCGCCGGCGCGACGGTGATCGAGTCACCGGTGTGCACGCCCATCGGATCGAGGTTCTCGATCGAGCAGATGACCACCACGTTGTCGTTCTTGTCCCGCATCAGCTCGAGCTCATACTCCTTCCACCCGATGATCGACTCCTCGAGGAGCACCTCGGTGGTGGGACTGGCGTCGAGACCCGATCCAGCGATTCTGCGCAGGTCCGCCTCGTCATATGCCATCCCCGACCCCGCGCCCCCCATGGTGAAGGAGGGTCGTACCACGACCGGGTAGCCCAGGTCATCGACTGCTGCAAGGCATTCATCCATGCTGTGACAGATCGCCGACCGTGCGACCTCACCGCCGATCTGCTCGACGATCCCCTTGAAGAGCTCACGGTTCTCGCCTCGCTGGATGGCATCGACGTCAGCCCCGATCATCTCGACGTCGTACTTCTCCAGGACGCCGCCTTCGTGCAGCGCGATGGCGGCGTTCAATGCCGTCTGACCGCCCAGGGTGGGAAGCAGAGCGTCGGGTCGCTCCTTCGCGATGATCTTCTCGACGATGTCAGGGGTGATGGGCTCGACATAGGTGGCGTCAGCGAACTCTGGGTCGGTCATGATCGTGGCCGGATTGCTGTTGACCAGGATCACGCGGAGACCCTCGTCGCGCAGTACTCGGCATGCCTGCGTTCCGGAGTAGTCGAACTCAGCAGCCTGTCCGATCACGATGGGGCCGGATCCGATCACCAGCACCGAGGCGATATCGGGGCGTCGTGGCATCAGCGCTCACCCCGCATCATGGCTTCGAACCGGTCGAAGAGGTAAGCAGAGTCGTGCGGTCCCGCGGCCGCCTCGGGGTGGTACTGGACACTGAAGGCCGGAACATCGAGCAGCCTCAGCCCCTCGACGACATCGTCGTTCAGGCACACGTGGCTGACCTCGGCACGCCCGAAGGGCGTGGTTGTCGCAGCCCCCCGTGGCGCATCGACGGCAAACCCGTGGTTGTGGGCGCTGATCTCGACGCGCCCCGTGGCCAGGTCTTGAACCGGCTGGTTGATGCCTCGGTGTCCGTACTTCAGCTTGTAGGTACCGAATCCCAGTGCTCTTCCGAGCACCTGGTTGCCGAAACAGATGCCGAACACCGGGATAGCCCGCTCCAGAACCTCCTGCATCAGGGCGACCGGCCCATCAGCTGTCGCGGGGTCTCCAGGACCGTTGCTGAAGAACACCCCGTCGGCCCCGACTGCCAGGACGTCCGCGATCGTGCTGCTCGATGGCAGGACGTGAACGTCGATACCACGTTCGGCGAGCCGTCTGGGAGTCATCGCCTTGATACCGAGATCGATCGCGGCCACCGTGTGACGGCGGGACCCGATCGCGGGCACGGTGTACGCAGACGTGGTTGAAACCGCCTGGCTGAGATCGGCCCCGGCCATGTCCGGACTTTGCCTCACCCGCTCAACAAGCACCTCGGGATCGTTGGTCTGGGTGGATATGCCGACGCGCATCGCACCGTTGTCGCGCAGGTGCCGGGTTAGCGCGCGGGTGTCGACGCCGGCGATGCCAACGACGTCCTGCTGCTCGAGTCGTCCGCCGAGCGAAGCCGTCGACCGCCAGTTGGACCGGATGCGCGACGGGTCACGAACGACATAGCCGCTGACCCAGATGGCTGACGACTCGTCGTCCTCGTCGTTGACCCCGGTGTTCCCGATCTGTGGTGCAGTCTGGATCACCACCTGGCGGTGATAGGACGGATCGGTCAGCGTCTCTTGATATCCGGTCATGGCCGTGCAGAACACCGCCTCACCGAAGGTCTCGCCCTTCGCCCCGAACGACTCGCCGCGGAACGACCGGCCGTCTTCGAGTACCAGTAGGGCGGGGATGGGTGCAGTCACGCTGGGTCTCCGGGGGTCGTTGACGAGAGCGCCGTAGCGTCGGGCGCATCGGGTACATCAGACATCGCCTCGACCGCCGCGCGCAGCGACTCGGCAGTCGCTGCGTCACGCACTCGCAGCCCGAGGTCGATCAGCTGACCCCCGTGGCGCCAGCCGATGACCACGACACCGTCGGCCTCGTACACCCGCCCCGCGATCCCGCGATCGTGCCGGGCGCCCGTAACCTCGCCGGCGACCAGGTACAGATCCGGTGCGCCGGAGCGCAGGATCCAGACCGCGTCGGGTGTCACCAGAACGCGCGCCTGGCTCGGAACACCTAGTCCATGCACGACCAGACGATCGAGCCAGTCACCCGATCGCGTTCCTCCCAGGTAGCGCGCTTCGACGACGACGCATGACATGGGGTCGGGAGGTTCGGGGACCGCCGGCAGAGGGGCAACATCGGCTTGGCTGTGCCCCCGCCGCACCCAGCCCCAGCGCATCAGCCCGAGTGCCAGGACGATCAGCACCACTACCACCATCGTCAGTGCCAGACGTTGCGGCCACTGGGTCACCTGGGCCGAGGCCAGAACCTGCTGCAGATCGGTCACCGTCGCGCCGATCCCTCACTGGCGGTCAACCGCCCGCGTAGGTAGGTCGCGACCGGCCGTGCCGTCAGCTCGACACCCGCATAGGGGGTGTTTCGGCTACGGGACTGCATGGACTGTGGGTCGACCGAGTAGCGCGTCCCCGTGTCGACAAGCACCAGGTTGGCCGGCTCGCCCACGTTCAACGGCCGCCCCTGACCGTCTAGGCGGCCGATCCGAGCCGGACGCACCGACATTCGATCCGCCATGCCGGCCCAGTCGAGCAAGCCGGTGTCGACCATGGCAGCAGCGGCAACACCAAGCGCAGTCTCCAACCCGACCATTCCCATGGCTGCCGCCGCCCATTCGCAGTCCTTGTCCTCGATGCTGTGCGGCGCGTGATCGGTAGCGATCGCGTCGATCGTGCCGTCAGCCAGCCCCCGTCGAACGGCGTCGACATCCTCTTGAGTGCGCAGCGGAGGGTTCACCTTGAAGCGAGGATCGTAGGTGCGCACGTGCTCGTCGGTCAGAAACAGATGGTGCGGCGTCACCTCGGCCGTGACATCGACCCCCCTCCCCTTCGCCCAGCGCAGGATCTCGACCGACCCTGCCGTCGAGACGTGGCACACGTGCAGCCGTGAGCCGACGTGCCCGGCGAGAAGCACGTCTCGGGCAATGATCGACTCCTCAGCAACCGCTGGCCAACCACGCAGGCCGAGGACCGCCGAGACCGCCCCTTCGTTCATCTGGGCACCCTCAGTCAGACGCGGCTCCTGGGCGTGTTGCGCCACGACGCCGTCCAGGGCCTTGACGTACTCGAGTGCTCGGCGCATCAGCACGGCGTCCGACACACACTTACCGTCGTCAGAGAAGACGCGTACCCGAGCAGCCGACTCAGCCATCGCACCCAGCTCGGCCAGCTCGGTGCCACCCAACCCCAACGTGACGGCTCCTACCGGGTGCACGTCGCACAGACCAGCGCGACGGCCGAGATGCCAGACCTGCTCGACGACCCCCGCAGTATCAGCCACCGGATCGGTGTTTGCCATCGCATGGACTGCCGTGAACCCGCCAACCGCGGCAGCGGCCGAGCCGGAGGCGACCGTCTCTGCGTCCTCCCGCCCTGGCTCGCGCAGATGGGTGTGGAGATCGACCAGACCCGGCAGGGCCACCAGCCCGTACGCATCGACCGTCTGGCAGTCGGACCCGGTCGCTCGTGCGGCATCGGCACCGATCGCGGCGATGACTCCGTCCACGATCAGCAGGTCACTGACCTCGGCTCCGAGAAGGCTTGCACCCTTGATCAGGACGTCAGCCGGTGAGGTCGTGTTGGTCACTGGTCTCCTCCGAGTGCCGAGTCGCTGCCGCCGAGCAACAGGTACAGCACCGCCATGCGCACACTCACGCCGTTGGTGACCTGTTCGATGATCACTGCGCGATCTGAGTCGGCGACCGCAGCAGTGATTTCAAGGCCTCGGTTCATCGGCCCCGGGTGCATCACGATCGCATGATCGGCGAGCCGCGACATCCGGTCGGCGTCGAGCCCGTACCGGCGCGAGTATTCGCGGACGCTCGGGAAGAAGGCCGCGTTCATGCGTTCACGCTGGACGCGGAGCATCATCACCACGTCCGCACCGACCAAGCTCGCGTCGAGGTCGTACGAGTGCTCGCACGGCCACTGCCCAACCCCCACGGGAAGGAGGGTCGGCGGCGCGACGAGCGTCACCTCCGCACCCAGGGTGGCGAGCAGGAGCACATTCGACCGGGCCACCCTGCTGTGCAGGACGTCTCCGACGATGACGACTTTGCGTCCAGAGATCGTCGAGAGGTGTCGACGCATGGTGAAGGCGTCGAGCAGCGCCTGGGTGGGGTGCTCGTGCGTGCCATCACCGGCGTTGACGATGGAACCACCGATCCAGCC
This sequence comes from Actinomycetes bacterium, assembly GCA_024644345.1. Taxonomy (GTDB): domain Bacteria; phylum Actinomycetota; class Actinomycetes; order JAHEKZ01; family JAHEKZ01; genus JAHEKZ01. Next base: position 10,568 of record JAHELE010000056.1, read on the forward strand.
CGAGTGCGCAAGAGTGTGCGGGGCGCCGCTGGCGGGGTGACGTATGACGACCGCATCGGCCCCCATCGCCTCCAGCGTCAGCGCGGTGTCCTTGAGACTTTCCCCCTTGGAGACGCTGGACCCCTTGGCGCTGAAGTTGATGACGTCAGCACTCAACCGCTTGGCAGCCGCCTCGAACGAGATTCGGGTACGCGTGGAGTCCTCGAAGAAGAGGTTGACCACCGTGCGCCCACGCAACGTGGGGAGCTTCTTGACGGGTCGGTCCGAGACGCGGGCAAGCTCGTCAGCGGTATCGAGGATGAGGGTCGCGTCGTCCAGCGACAGGTCGGCGGCCGACAGCAGGTGTCGCGTCACACCGACCCCCCCTGCTCCCCGGACGGATCTGCGGAGTCATCGCCTTCGGTGCCGCCGATGAGCACCGCGTCGCTGCCGTCGAGCTCGGACACGAGCACTTGCACCGTCTCTCGGGTGGATGTCGGCAGATTCTTCCCGACGTAGTCGGCGCGGATCGGAAACTGTCGATGCCCACGATCGACCAGGACGGCGAGCTGGACCGACTGGGGACGCCCGAGCTCGCTGAGTGCATCGAGCGCGGCCCGGATCGTGCGGCCGGAGTACAGAACGTCATCGACCAGGACCACGACGGCGTCGTCGATGCCGCCGTCAGGTAGTTCGGTGCGTCCCAGCCCGCGGGCCGGGCGCATCCGGAGGTCGTCACGGAACATCGTGATATCGAGAGAGCCGACGGGGACCGCACGGCCCTCGACCTCGCCGATACGGGTAGCCAAGCGCTGGGCCAGGGGAACGCCTCGGCTGGGAATACCGAGCAGGACGACCGACTGAGCGCCCTTGTTGCGCTCGAGCACCTCGTGGGCAATGCGGGTCAGCGCACGCTGGACGTCATCGGCGTCGAGGACCTCGCGGGCCTCGTGGCTGGACTCCGACCGAACCATGGCGGACCTCCTTCCCCGCCTCACCGGACGGATTTAAAGGATGTCGAACGCCCTCACCCTAGCGAACCCGATGCACCTCACGACGAGGCCGGGTGCCGATCACCCAGAGTGGTCAGACGCGTGCGCTACGCGGATCGTCACCCCCCTGCTCCGCTCCCCCTGACGACGTCGATGACACTCTCCGCTACTGATCCTGACTCGCCATTCGGGGGAATCTAAGGCGCTAATGGGACAGATTACCCCGATCCGCTTGACGTGACGGTGACTCTCCGTGACGCTACTCAGCGTGACCAGTTTGCGTTCGGGGCGCCGGTGGCCACACGCACGGCAGGAGTGAGGAAGACGTCGATCGCTGGCTTGACCGGTGCGATCGGCATCGAGGCACTCAGGGGGGCGCCCGGCAACGGCCGGGCCCGGACGAAAGGCACGACGTGACCGACTACGCAAAGGCGCTCGGAGCCAGGCTCCGAGCCATCCGTCAGCAGCAGGGGCTCTCACTCCACGGCGTCGAGGAGAAGTCGCAGGAACGCTGGAAGGCGGTGGTGGTCGGCTCGTACGAGCGCGGGGACCGTGCTGTCACCGTTCAGAAGCTGGCCGAGCTGGCTGACTTCTACGGGGTGCCGGTCAGCGAGCTCTTGCCCGACAGCAGCCCAGCAGCTGCCACCGAACCTCCGCCGCGGCTGGTGATCGACCTGGAACAGCTCAACCAGGTCCCGGCCGAGAAGGCCGGCCCCCTGGCGCGCTACGCCCAGACCATCCAGAGTCAACGTGGTGACTACAACGGCCGCATCCTGTCGATCCGTCAGGAAGACCTGCGCACCCTGGCGGTCATCTACGACCAGTCGCCCGGAGCACTCACCGAGCAGCTGATCACCTGGGGTGTCCTCAATCCGGAGGCACGGCGCGCGCTGCCGCTGGACTAGGGCCGCGCTTTCCTACCGCGGGTAGCCGAGCGCCTCGTCGTCCATGACCTCGGCATACGCGGGAGCAACGCCGCCCGCCGCGTCACCGATCCGGTGCACCCGCATTGCGTTGGTCGACCCGGGAATCCCCGGCGGGCTTCCGGCGACGATGGTGACATGGTCGCCGACGACGCACCGGTTGAACTCCAGCAGGCGCGCCTCGACCTGACGCACCATGTGGTCGGTATGGGTGACCGGATCGACGAGGTAGCTCTCTACCCCCCACGTCAGCGCAAGCTGGTTGCGCACCTGAGGGTCGGGCGTGAAGGCCAGCAACGGCACCGAGGACCGGTAGCGCGACAGCACGGTCGGCGTCTGGCCGGTCTCGGTGAACGCGACAAGAAACTTCGCACCGAGCTGGTTGGCCACATGGACCGCCGCTCGGCAGATGGCATCTCCCTTGTCGGTCGGAAGACCCTCGATTCGTGGGATCCGATCGAGGGCGGTGTCCTCGATCGACTCGATGATCCGCCCCATCGTGTGCACGGACTCGACAGGAAACCGACCGACGCTGGTCTCGCCCGACAGCATCACAGCATCAGCACCGTCAAGGATCGCGTTCGCCACATCGGACGCCTCTGCCCTGGTCGGTCGGGAGGCGCTGATCATCGACTCGAGCATCTGCGTCGCCACGATGACCGGCTTGCCCTTCTCTCGGGCCAGGCTGACCGCCTGCTTCTGGACAAGCGGCACCTGTTCCAACGGCAGCTCGACCCCGAGATCGCCGCGAGCAACCATGATCCCGTCAAAAGCGTCCAGAATCTGCGGGAGATGGGCGACCGCCTGCGGCTTCTCGATCTTGGCGATGACGGGGCGGTGAATCCCCTCGTCGTCCATGACGTCCTTCACCGGCCCCACGTCAGCTGCCGTTCGTACAAAGGACAGAGCCACCAGGTCGACGCCGTTGCCCAACGCCCAGCGCAGGTCATCGATGTCCTTGTCCGAGACCGCCGGCACGCTCACCATGGCGCCAGGCAGATTGATCCCCTTCGCGTCCGAGAGCGTTCCACCCTCGATCACCTTGGTGAGGACGGCGGGCCCCCTTACCTCCGTCACTCGCAGCATGACGCGGCCATCGTCGATGAGGATGGGGTCGCCGACCGAGACATCGTCGGCGAGCCCATGGTGGGTCGTGGACACGCTTTCCTGGTCGCCCGGCACGTCCTCAGCGGTGATGACGAAACTCGCACCGGGTCTGAGCAGGACCGACCCCCCGGCGAACCGTCCCAGTCGGATCTTGGGCCCCTGCAGGTCAGCCAGGACGCCGACAGCGCGTCCGGTTGCCTCGGCTGCCTGGCGAACCAGGGCAACCGACCGGGCATGGTCGGCCTGGGTCCCGTGGCTGAGGTTGATCCGAGCCACGTCGAGACCCGACTCGACGAGCGCCGTCACCGTACCCAAGGTGCTGGACGCCGGACCCAAAGTGGCGATGATCTTGGCTCGGCGCATGGGCCAGACCCTACCCAGATTGGCGGTGTCGAACGGCAGGTGCCGGCGTCGGCGCGCCCCCTTGTCCTGACCTTGTCATTCGAACAGGTGTTCGATACACTGTCGACCATCGATCACACCCCCCATCGAGTCATGGCGAGTCATCCGCCCGGACAGGCACCTGGGCCCCGCCTTCGTGGGAGGACCCATGCACCGCCAGATCCCTGCTGGCCCCAACGGGCTGCGACCTCGGGCGACACCCGAGGCCCCGCGGCTGGCGGAGGTCGTGGCAGCCGTCGAGTCAGCCCGCTCGCTCGATACCGAAGATGTTCCTCCGCGACTCCTGGCCGACGAAGTCGTGGCCTTGCTGCGCGTCGTCAGCCAGCTGCATGGCATGGCGCTGGCACGTCTGGCGCGGGTCGACGCCCACGGCGTCGCGGCCCTCGAGTCCGGCAGCAGCACTGCCGCCTGGCTGCGGCATCACTCCGGGCTACCGTCGGGGCAGTCCGCCGACCTGGTGCGCACCGCTCGGACGATGCAATCGTCGCTGCCGACCACTGCGAATGCGCTCGCCGACGGCACGATCACGGTCCATCACGCGCGCACGATTGCGCGGACCGCCCGCGCGCTTGACGCCGCGGTCAGTCCTGCTGAGCAGGGGGCCGTCGTGGCGGAGGTCGAGTCAGTCATGCTCGAGGTGGGGCGTGCGGTCGATGCCGGTTCTCTGACGGGGTTCGCTGCTCGCGTCCGTCAGGTGGTCGACCCGGACGGCGCGCTCGCCGACGCCGAACGCGCGCACGAGCGCCGCTGGCTCTCCACGGCGACCACCATCGACGGCATGGTCAGCATCGATGGACTGCTCGACGGTGAAGCAGGCGCCGTGCTGCTGACGGCGTTGGCCGGGGCGACCACACCACGGGGACCAGCAGATCACCGAAGCGCAGGACAACGACGAGCCGACGCCCTCGTCGAGATCTGCGGCCACGCCCTCGACACCGGGCAGTCGCTGCAGTCGGGCGGAGTGCGCCCGCACCTGCTCGTCACCACACCCTTGGCGACCGTCCTTGGTCGTGAGCAGACGGTCGATCCCGACAACGCTGTCGCCGAGCTGCCGTGGACCGGGCCGTTGACCGACCAAGCGGTTCGCCGCCTGGCGTGCGACGCCGAAGTCACGCGCATCATCGTCGACCCGCCATCACAGCCCATCGACATCGGGCGCGCCACCCGGACAGTCCCCGCACATCTGCGGCACGCCTTGAACGTGCGCGACCGCGGCTGCGTGGCCGAGGGCTGCGACCGCCCGCCGGCCTGGAGCGAGGCCCATCACATCGTCCACTGGGCCGAGGGTGGCTCAACCTCCCTGAGCAATCTGGTCCTGCTCTGCCGGCCGCATCACCGCAAAGTCCATGACGCCGGGTGGCAGTTCGTCGAGAGAGGCGGATGCTGGCGTCTGGTCCCTCCCCCCGACCAACGACTGCGCTACCCGCTGACCGCTCCGGCGTCAGCCGATCCCGGCACCGACCAGCGACCCGACGAAGTAGGTGACCCCGGCCGCTACCGCCCCGAGCAGCAGCTGTCGGGTGCCGGAGAAGAGCCACGACCGAACGGTGACCCTTGAGACCAGGACACCGACACCGAAGAGCGCAATGAACGACACCACCAGCGCCGGCGCAAGCGATTCGGCTCCGAACAGGTAGGGCAACAACGGGACCAGCGCGCCGACGCTGAACGACAGGAAGCTGGACACCGCGGCCGTCACCGGTGACGGAAGATCGTCCATGTCGACCCCGAGCTCCTCGCGAACGTGCACCTCGAGAGCAGTGGCGGGGTCACGCGAGAGCTCGCGAGCCACCTCGCCGGCAAGCTCGGCTGTGAGCCCCCGACGTTGAAAGGTGTCGGCCAGCTCCTGCTGCTCGGCCTCGGGACGATTGACCAGCTCACGACGTTCGAGCTCGATCTCTGCCTCGGCCAGTTCACTCTGTGACGCCACGCTGACGTACTCGCCGGCAGCCATCGACGCAGCCCCCGCCACCAGACCCGCCAAACCGGCAATGACCACCGCGGTGCTGTCGGCCCCGGTGGCCGCGGTGCCACCTGCGACACCGGCGATGAGCGCAAAGTTGGAGACGAGTCCGTCACTGGCGCCGAAGACGGCCGGCCGCAGCCAGCCACCCGTCACATCACGGTGCGAATGGTGGATCTCAAATGCCCGCTCGCTCATGATGACCCCTTCTGCGGTTCGGTCGGCTCGCTGTCCGGCTCGACGGTGTCCGCCGGAGCGCGGCCGCGCAGTTCCTCCGGTGACTCACGTCCAGGTGCTCGCCGCAAGGAGATCACGAAATAGACCACCGCGCCTGTCAGCACCAGCATCGAGACCCACACGTTGACCCGCAGTCCGGCAATCTCGTTCGCGGGGTCGATCCGCAGCAGCTCGATCGGAAGCCGTCCCAGGGCGTAGAGCGCCACGTAGAGTGCGAACACGCGTCCGTGGCCCAGCTGCCACCGTCGGTCCACCACCACCAAGATGCCCGCGACGACGAGCATCCACAGCGACTCATAGAGGAACGTTGGATGGAAGGTGGGGGAATCCAGATATTGCACTGGGCGATGTGCCAGGTCGATCTCGACGCCCCAAGGCAGCGTCGTCGGCCCCCCAAAGAGCTCTTGATTCACCCAGTTACCCCACCGCCCCACGGCCTGGGCGACCGCGATCCCTGGAGCCAACGCATCACCGAACGGAGGTAGCGGGATCCCGCGGCGACGGACGCCGATCCAGGCGCCGACACCGCCGAGGACGACCGCACCCCAGATCCCGAGGCCCCCCTCCCAGATCCGAAGGGCACCTATCGGGTCGCCGCCCTCGCCGAAGTAGGCAGCCGGCGAGGTGATCACGTGGTAGATCCGACCACCGATGATGCCGAACGGAACCGCCCAGACCGCAACGTCGAC
>JAHELE010000057.1 GCA_024644345.1 Actinomycetes bacterium
TCGTCGTCGGATGGGTCTTCTATGTCCAGTTCTTCCTCGCGGAGTACTGGGATGTTGCGTGGTCGGTCACCATCGCTGGAGTTGCGATCGACCTGTGGTCGATCAGTTTGTGTCTGCTGGGTCTGTGGCTGCCTGCCCTCATCAACCTCAGCGGGATTCGGAGCATGGCGACGTTCCAGCTCTGGACGTCGATCATCAAGTTCGTTCCATTGGCGATCATGTCGACCATTGGCCTGTTCTACGTGTCGACGGCGAACTTCGAGCCCTTCAACGTGAGTGGTGAGCCCACCCTCGCGGCTATCGGCGGCGCGATGGCCCTCTGCCTGTTCAGCTACCTCGGGGTGGAGACGGCATCGGTAGCTGCCGCCCGAGTCGACAACCCCGACCGCAACGTGCCTCGGGCCACCATGATCGGAACCGTGGCCGCGGCGGTGGTCTACCTGCTGTCGTTGGTTGCTGTGTTCGGGATTGTTGGCAGTGTCGGGCTGGCAGACTCATCGGCCCCGTTCTCCACGGCTTTCGGCGATATGTGGGGTGGGTGGGCCAGCCAGGCCGCGGCCGGCGCCGTGATCGTGTCTGGATTTGGCGCGCTGGTGGGTTGGACGATGATCTGCGCCGAGATGCCTCTCGCAGCAGCGAAGGACGGCGTCTTCCCTCGCCGCTTTGCTGAGCTGTCGTCACGAAGCATGCCGGCTTTCGGGATCGTGATGAGCACGATCTTGGCGTCCGTGGTCATGGTGCTGTCCTTCATCGGCAGCACGGGGTACGACGTCTTCAACATTTTGGTCTACATGTCTGGAATTACGGCGGCGATTCCGTACGCGTTCTCTGCCCTGGCCCAGATCAAGTGGCGCCTTGCTGATCACCGTCAGCTGCAGACGCCACGCTTCGTTCGGGACGTCGTCGTTGCCACGATCGCCCTCGTCTTCTCTGCACTCTTCATCTGGTACTCGCGGATGACGGGTGAGCCGTTCCTGAAGGAGTACGCGCCCTTCATCATGGCGGGAGTTGCCTTTGCGGTTGGCATCCCTGTCTATCTCGCGCAGAAGAGTCGCATGGGGGAACCGCAGCCGGTTCCTGAGTACCGTTGACTCCTAGTCTGCGGAGTGGGTGAGTCCTCCAAGGGATCTGCCATGTCGTCGGGTCGCCGGCCCCGGCTGTTTGAGCACGTATTCCCCCCGAGACACTATGGTCGATAAGCATGACTGACCTTGCCGTGGACGTCCTGGGCCTGATGAAGTCGTATGGGGAAACTGCGGCCGTCGATGGCATTGACCTGCAGGTCCAGCGTGGCGAGTGCTTCGCGCTGCTTGGCCCCAATGGGGCGGGAAAGACGACTGCTATCGAGATTCTCGAAGGGTACCGAGCTCGGGATGCAGGCGAGGCGCTTGTCCTGGGCCACGACCCTGGGCGCCCCACTCGGACGTGGCGCAGCCGCATCGGGATCGTCCTGCAGACCGCCACGGACAATGCCGAGCTGAGCGTGTCCGAGGTGGTCAGCCACTTCGCTCACTACTACCCCAACCCGAGGACCCCAGAGAGCGTCATCGAGGCGGTCGGGCTTTCCGAGAAGCGGAAGACCCGCACACGGAACCTGTCCGGCGGTCAGCGGCGTCGGCTCGATGTCGCTCTGGGGATCATCGGTCGGCCCGAGCTGCTGTTTCTCGACGAGCCCACCACGGGTTTTGATCCTGAGGCGCGTCGAGATTTCTGGGATCTCATCCGCCAGCTCCGTACGGATGGCACAACAATCCTGCTCACCACGCACTACCTCGAGGAAGCCGAGCAGCTTGCCGACCGCGTCGCGGTTATCGCTGGCGGAAGAATCGTGGCAGAGGGAACGCCGTCGTCGTTGGGTGGCCGGGAGGATGCCGATGCCGTGGTGTCGTGGTGGACGCCCGACGGCACCCAGACCCGGCGGACGGCCGAGCCCACACGGTTGGTGTCCGAGCTGGCCGCGGAGTACGGCGGAGAGATCCCCGAGCTGACGGTGCGTCGTCCCAGCCTGGAGGACGTCTACCTGTCCCTGGTGGGTAGACCCGCCGGGACCGCGTCCGACGCTGATGCCGTGGGTGAGCTATGACACCGACACTCGCGATCGGCTGGCGCCGCTTCCAGATCGAGCTCAAGGAGTTCTTTCGGGAACGCGAGTCGGTCGTCTTCACCTTCTCCTTGCCCATGCTGCTGATGCTGATCTTTGGATCGGTGTTCAGCGGCGAGATTGCTCCGGGGCTCGGCGTCACGTTCTCGCAGTACTTCCTCGCCGGGATGATCGCCTCCGGGTTGGTCTACAGCTCGTTTCAGCAACTAGCGATCGCTATACCGGTGGAGCGTGACGACGGCACGCTCAAGCGAATCCAAGGAACCCCGATGCCGAAGGCGTCGTACTTCCTCGGCAAGCTCGGCGTCGTGCTCGTCGTCTACTGCGGACAGGTATTCCTGCTTCTGCTGATCGGTGTGGTGCTCTTCGACATCGCGTTGCCCGATACGACGTGGCAGTGGCTCACCTTCGTGTGGGTCAGCGCACTCGGCCTGGCGCTCTGCACCCTGCTGGGTATCGCCTTCTCGAGCCTGCCGCGCAACGGACGATCGGCGTCGGCCTGGGTTACGCCGGTGATTCTGGTGCTGCAGTTCACGTCAGGGGTCTTCTTTGTCTTCCGGGATCTGCCAAGTTGGATGCAGACGTTCGCATCGGTCTTCCCCCTCAAGTGGATGACTCAGGGAATGCGCTCGGTCTTCTTGCCGGGGGAGTTCGCCTCCCAGGAGCCAGCCGCAGTCTGGGAGCTTCCACAAGTGGCAGGCATGCTGGTCCTATGGACATTGGTCGGTCTCGTGCTGGCACTGACGACTTTTCGCTGGCAGCGACGCGGAGATGGCTAGACAAGCCCTAGTCTGTCGACAAGTGAGGTGAGCGAGCATGAACTGTCCGGACTGCGGCACGGCGAACGAGGGCAGCCGGAAGTTCTGCATTGAATGTGGGATGGCCTTGGAAAGGCCATGTACCCGGTGCGGTACCCCGAACCCTGCTGTCGGCAAGTTCTGCGGTGAGTGCGGGGTATCTCTGCTCGTAGAGGTTTCCGACAACACCCCGGAGTCGACCTCTGAGGACATTCCACATCACCCCACCGAGAGACGACTCGTCTCGGTGCTCTTCCTGGATCTCGTGGGGTTCACCACCTTCTCCGAGGGGCGAGATGCAGAAGAGGTGCGGTCCGTTCTCGAGGCGTACTTCGAGGCCGCCAAGACCGTGATCGATCGTCACGGCGGAGTGGTCGAGAAGTTCATCGGCGATGCCGTGATGGCCGTGTGGGGAGCCCCGGTCACTCATGAGGATGATGCTGAGCGAGCCGTTCGAGCTGCTCTCGAGCTGGTGGATGCTGTCGCGTCGCTAGGTTCGGAGCAGGGGCTTCGGTTGGAGGCCCGGTGCGGAGTGCATACGGGCGAGGCCGCAACGACCCAAGGCCACGACCATCAGGGCATGGTCACCGGCGATATGGTCAATACCGCTGCTCGGCTGCAGTCGACCGCGGGGCCGGGCACCGTTCTGGTGGGCGAAGCGACCTATCGATCCACCTCCGGTGCCATCGCCTATGACGCGATGGGTGAACAGAGCCTGAAGGGCAAGGAGGAACCGACCCCCGCCTGGCGTGCCCTGCGCGTGGTCGCCGAGCGTCAGGGACAAAACCGCATGGCGATCGAGCCCCCTTTCGTGGGTCGCCACGAGGAGCTCCGCCTTCTGAAGGAGCAGCTGCACGCCACCGGACGGGAAGGAAAGTCGCGCATCGTTTCCCTCACCGGTGTCGGCGGGATCGGCAAGTCCCGGCTGGCCTGGGAGCTCTTGAAGTACGTCGACGGATTGAGCGAGACGATCTGGTGGCACCAGGGGCGGTGCCCTTCTTACGGTGAGGGCATCACCTTCTGGGCGCTGGGCGAGATGGTGCGGATGCGTGCGGGAATCGCTGAGACAGACACGCCGGGGGTGTCCAGAGGCAAGCTTGCGGCGTCCGTTGCTCAGCACGTTCCGGACGCGGAGGAGCGACGGTGGCTTGAACCGCGCCTGGCGCTGTTGCTCGGTCTTGACGAACGTCCTGCCGGCGGACGTGATGAGCTATTTGCCGCCTGGCGGACGTTTTTCGAGCGGATCAGCGATGACGGCATCGTTGCCATGGTCTTCGAGGACCTGCAGTGGGCCGACTCCGGTCTGCTCGACTTCATTGAGTCCCTCCTCGAGTGGTCCCGTGGTCGTCCCATCTTTGTCGTCACTTTGGCGCGGCCCGAGCTCACCGAAAGCACACCTCATTGGGGAGCTGGGACGCGAAACTTCCTGTCGCGACACCTCGAGCCGCTCACCGACGAAACGATGGCTGAACTGGTCGCGGGGATGGTGCCTGGAGCCAGCCAAGAGGCGATTAGCCGGATCGTGGAGCGTGCCGAGGGGATGCCGCTCTACGCCGTGGAGATGATTCGGATGCTGGCCGGGCAGGGGGTTCTCACGCTCGTCGACGGCAGCTACGAGCTGGTCCGTGACCTGGGCGAGCTGGAGGTGCCGGAAACACTCCATGCTCTGGTCGCCTCCCGCCTCGATGGTCTGCGGGTAGACGACCGAGCCCTGCTCCAGGATGCAGCGATCTTGGGGAAAAGTTTCACGCTCGACGCACTGTCCGCCGTCACCGGGGTCGACGCCTCCGTGTTGGAGCCTCGACTCCTGGACCTCACGCGCCGGGAGTTCCTCGTGCACGAGCTAGACCCACGCTCCCCTGAGCGTGGCCAGTACGCCTTCGTGCAGGGCATCATCCGTGAGATCGCCTACGGGATGCTCTCCAGGGCAGACCGAAGGGCGCGGCACCTCGCGGTGGCCCACCACTTCGAAGCTGTTGGGGACGACGAGCTGGCGGGTGTCGTCGCCTCGCACTATCTCGAGGCGCTGAAGGCGACACCCGAGGGTGCCGATCGCGAAGCGTTGAGCGCCCGCGCACGCGATTGGCTCGCGCAGGCCGCCGAGCGGGCCACTGAGCTGGGGTCCCCTGAGCAGGCGTTGACGTTGGCCGACCAAGCACTCGCGATCACTCCCGCTGGACGAGAGCGAGCCGAGATCCTTCAGGTAGCCGCGGACGCGGCTGGTGATGCTCTGCAGGATGAACGACACCTCGGCTACCTCAGCGAGGCCATCGACCTGCTGGGTTCGCTGGGCGACGATGAGGCACAGCTCGCGGTGATGGGGGTGCTCGCGACCGAGCTCGGAGATCAGAACGAAGTCGATCGACTGTCGGAGCTGCTCGAAGAGATGACCCCCCGCATCGAGACGACCGGAAATCGTTTGGCACGTGCGGAGTACGAGCAGGCATCGGCGTACCTGCGCTACTTTCAGGGAGACCTCGAGGGCACGCTGACGTACATCGACCGGGCACTTGCGGGGTTTGAGGCTGTCCATGCGACCGCGAGATTCCGCAAGGCCCTGAATCTGCGTGCGAACGTGCTCATGAGTCTCGGCCGGCACCGCGAGTCGATAACGCTCAGCCGAGGAATGCTCGCTGTGGCAAACGAGGAGAACGACCTACGGACGGCTGCGACGGTGCTCATCGCGCTGTCGATCGAGGCCGAGGATCTTCCCGAAGCACTGCGGCTGTCTTTGGAGGCGGCCGCCACCGCCAGCCGCGGGGGCTGCGGCCGACCGCATGTGATAGCCCTGGTCAACTCTGCGGAGATGGCGGTGGAAGGTGGCGCGTGGGCCGTCGCCGATGAAGTGATTGCCGAGCTCCAGAGCCGGACGGACCTTCCACAGCATGTGCAGGATGCCCTTGCCCTTGATGTCGCACTGCTGACCGCGTACCGGGGCGATCGCGTGGCGGCTCGCGAGGCCCTCGACGGAGTGAGTGATGAGATCGCGGCATCGGCCGATCCGACCCTCCGCGCCTGGTACCTGCGTGTTGGAGCGGTGCTCTCGCTGTTCGAGGGGGACTTGGAAGCTGCGTATGACACTGCGATCGCTGCGATTGATGCGGAGACGGTTGAGGGCGCGAACACCGATGTGGCTTCCTACTTCGCGGGACGCGCTGCGATGTGGCTTGGAGATCCCACGAAGGCGCGGCAGGCGCTCGAGCGGATGCCGATCCAGCAGAAGCGGTGGCACACAGCAGTACGTCGTGGCCTTGAGGCGGGCTTGATGGCGCTCGAAGGTCGACCGGAGGACGCAGCCAGCATTTTCGAGAGTGTCCTCGCCGAGCGCCTGGTACAGGATGATCACTTCACCCATGCGTTCCTGACTTTGGACGCGGTGGCTGTGCTTCCGACGACGTTGGTGCCGGCTGGAGCCGTTGACACCGCGGGGACATACCTCCGCGAGCTGGGAGCGGACGGAATGCTGGCGCGACTCGGTGTCGACAGTCTTCAAGGCGTCCGCTGAGCGGAACCGTGGAACCACCGATCATCGACGATGATGACCACCGCAGCGACCATCACCAGCGTTGACGTGGCGGCCGCTACCACGCCGTTTCCGGCCTCCGTCGCGGACGTGAAGTTGAAGGCGACATGCCACACGGCGACGAGCAAGATGCTTGCCCCAGATCCGCGATAGAGCCAGGTCAGAACGAAGGACCCGGCGGTGAGGCCGAGTGTCCAGCCGACGATCTCGCCGGGGCTGAATCCCTGGAATGAGCTCATGAGGAAGAAGAGCGGAGTGTGCCAGGGCGCCCACACCAGGGCCACGATCAGCGCCGTCACCGTGAGGCCGTGTTGATGCAGCAGTCGGTCAGTAAGGAAGCCACGCCAGCCGATCTCTTCCCCGAAACCGTTGACGACAAGAGCGAAGGCGATTGTCGCTAGGGGACCGATTCCGGCGCTGACGCCGCTGTAGAGAGTCAGGTCAGCAGTGTCACCGAACCCGTCGGTGACAGCTATCGCGATGGCACCCGCGAGGAGAATGACGAGGACCGACAGCCACCACCAGCCCACTCTCCAGCGCGTAATGCGGCTCCAGAGGTCGGCGAGACCTTCCTTGCCGTCCACCATTGACGTGACGATGACCGCAGCGACTGCTGGACCAAGCAGTCCTGGCATCTGGCTGGGCCAGCCGATGCCAGCTCGAACCGTGTCATCGCCCAGCGCTAGCGGGATCCAGTAGACCCAGGACAGCGTGTAGGCCAACACGATGTAGGTAAGGAAGGGATGCTTGCTCACCCACCGACGGAATGGGGGAGCGAGCTCGGTCGTGCCAGGTGAACTGATGGAAGTCGTCATACGAACCCCTGCGTGCTCACGCTGATGCGGCCACACCGGGCACTCTCTTTGAATCACCGTCAATTGAACTGGTGGGATCCCGTCTGTGGCAGAGGCATAGGTCCCTCAAGGTCGCACACCTGCGTGAGGGCATGGACCATGAGATGAAGGTCCTAAGTAGTGGAGATGCCCCGCAGCACAGGAAGTGACCGCGCCCCCAGCATCAACACTGTGTCGAGTACATGGCGGCGACTTACCGATTGGCGGCAGAGGACTCCACTTACTCGTAGGTACTTGGCCCCTGGCACCGGCTTCCGCGAGGCGACACCATTGCAGTATGGGAGGGGGAGTCGTGATGAACCGTCCCCAAGAGGCATCTGTCCTTCGGGCTGCGCACCAACAGTTGATGCGTGAGCGAACCCTAGATCTGACGCTTTCGTCGTCCGAACGGTTGTTGACCGGGAATGGATCCGAGCGCTCTGGCGTGGACGTGGCCACCGGAATTCTCCGATCCGCGCTGCGACTCCCCGACTCGACGGTGGTTCGGGTAACTCTCCCGCCCAGAGCCAATTTGGATGAGGCTGACGTTGCCGCTTTTCGTCGACACTGTCGAGGGCAGGCAGACGCCGCGTGGCGCGATGCCATGGCTATACGCCAGGGTGGATTCCGGGAGCTGCCGCGGGCGCTTGCCCTCGCGGCGCTGGTAGCCGTCGTTGGTGCCGCGAGTGGGTACGTCGCGCAGGTCACTGAGAGCACCGTGCTGATGGTGATTCTGTATACAACCGCCTTCCTCGCGATGATCGCGGCCTGGACCATCGGCTGGACGCCAACCGAGCAGGCTGCGTTCGACTGGCGCGCGTCAGCTCACGAAGCAGACCTGTATCAACGCCTAGCCGATGCGCGCATCGAAGTCGTGACTCCGGCGCCAGAGAGCGATCAAGAGCTTCACGTCTGAGGCCTGTGTCCGGGTGTCCTCCTACCGCGCCTCTCTCAGCATTCCGGCCAGTGGCGGGCAGGCTCCTGCCTGCGATTCGCCAATCATTCGGAACCCGTGCCGTTCGTAGAAGGGAACATTGACCGGATTGGTGTTGTCCAAGTAGGCGGCAGTGTGGGTGGCATCGACGACTTCCAGACAGCGTGCCAGCAGCTCGTTCCCAAGACCGCGCCCTTGGAGCGCGACGTCGACACCGAGCCAGGCCAGATACCAATGCGGTTCGGCTGGATGTTTGGCGTCCATCTGATCGATTACCTCAAGGAGGTCACCGAGGTGCTCCGACTCCACGGTTGATTCCAGGTGATGCACGATTGCCGCACCGTCAAGGCGGGAGGCTGGGGAAAGCCAGATGGCGGTGGCCGCAGAGTCTCCAAACGTCCAGGCGGTGTCTTCGGCGAATGCTTGCCCTCCGAAGGTCTCAACGAAGTGGCCATAGTGGGCGAGGTACCGCCAGGCTTCCGGATAGAACCAACGGATGACCGGATCTGTGGTGAAGGCCGTCACAATCGTGTCGATCGCGCGGCTTCGATCAACTACTGAAGCCTTTGCCCACTGCCGAACCTCTGGTTCTTCCTTGTCCACGGCGCTCCTTCGCGAGATTTCCAGGCTGATCTGTGAGTCCTGCCTCAGGACGGGGTGAAGATGAGACAGAACTCGCTTCGTTCAGGGACGGCCATGCACTCCGCTTTCCAGTGGTCACGTCAAACAACTCGGTCGCAACGCGTTCTGGGTTCGCTCGCTCGAGGAGGCCAGCCGCGGGCCGCGACGCTCAGCGCCTTCGCTCCGTCACGAGTGCCTTTCGAACCGTGCTCAAGAGCTCAGTCGAGGTCCGCGAGCCGATCGATCGGTACCCTGGAAGCTGAGGTTTCTCCGGCGTGTACAACCAGACTCGGAACAAGGTGTCGAGGTTCTGCCCGGATACATGCTCAGCGAGGTGCTGGAACCCCTTTGTCGTCACAGTTCCGTACTGGTTCTTGGCAGCCCACTTCCTCATGATCGAGAAGAAGGTGTGGTCGCCCACCTTCTCCCGGAGTTGGTGAAGGGTCATTGCGCCACGCCAGTACACGGCTCCATCGAACAGCAGGTCCGGACCCGGGTCGCCGATAACGACTTTCCAGAAGCCCGATCGCTTTCCGAAGCCGTTATAGATGCTGTCGAAGTTCTCCTGCTCGGTGTACGAACCGTCGTGAGCCGACCAAAGCCACTCGGCGTAAGTCGCGAAGCCCTCGTTGAGCCAGATGTGCTTCCACCGACGAACCGTCAGGCTGTCGCCGTACCACTGGTGTGCGTTCTCGTGGACGATTACTGAGTCACCGCTGTCCTCCTGGTTGTCCCAGAAGACTGGGGAGTAGTTCGGGCGTGTTTGTGTCTCGAGCGCGAACTGCACAT
Organism: Actinomycetes bacterium; assembly: GCA_024644345.1. Taxonomy (GTDB): domain Bacteria; phylum Actinomycetota; class Actinomycetes; order JAHEKZ01; family JAHEKZ01; genus JAHEKZ01. The sequence goes on from JAHELE010000057.1 coordinate 9,599, forward strand.
CGAAGACGTCGTCGACGATCCCGCCGGCTGCGTCGAATGGGTACGGCCCGAACTTACGGCTGAGGTACTTGAGGATCTCTGGTTGCCGAGCAAACGAACTGTCGACCTTCTGGCCGACGGACGGAGGCAGGTCGTCGACCGTGCCCACGATCCAGTCGTTGGGGTTGGTGGGGCTCCCCTTCGGCGAACCAGGAACCGCCCAGCCGTCCCACACGTCACCATCTTGCTCGAAGGACGTCGACCCCTCGCCAGTTGGTGTGACGATGTCATCCACGTAGACACCGCTGCGCTGAACGATCTCATCGCTGGCGTAGGCGAAAGCGATGCGCACGCGCTGGCCCGCGTAGGCCGAAAGGTCGACCCGCCAGTCTTCGGCAGTCCCGCTGCTGCCCGTGGCCGCCCACCAGTTGCCGGAGGTGCCCGATGGCTTGCAGCCATTGTTCCTAGGTGTCTGGTAGTGCGAGAGGAAGGGGTGAATGTCCAGCCACCATGGACATGACCATCCCGTGCTCCGCGACGTGTGACCGTTCTCGTCTGCCAGAGTCGTCCACTCTCCAGACCCCGGGCGAACAGCCTCGACGAAGAAGAAGTCCCAAGGCTCTTCGGTGTTGCGTGTCACCGTGAATGACAGGGAACCTCCGCCATACGGGACGTCGATCACTCGGCTGAGCCGCTTGTATCCGTAGCTGCCCACCTGTGACTCGGCGAACTGAGTTCCGGTGGTCGGTTCGGCGACTGGGGCGTACAGGTCAGGGTCGACGGCATCCCAATAGCGCACGCCGTCGGCCTGGTAGCTGTGTAGGTCGAACTCGCCGATCGTGGCGGTGGTGAGGTAGGAAGCCATCGGCTCCTTGGCCTCCCAGTTCCACGTTGTGTGCCCGTTGCTGGTGTTCTTCCCCAGCAGGACACCGTTGGCAACAGCAGTCAGACCCTTGGGGACGCGTATGTGGAACGTGTACGAGGCACGGTCACTGGGGTGGTCGCTCACGGGGTACCACGTCGCTGCCCCATGCGGCTGACCCATAACGAGGGCACCGTCGTCGGTGTGGATAAAGCCAGAAAGGCCGAAAAGGTCGCGGAGCGTCTGAGGCACCCCCCCGTACCGCACCACGACCGAGAAGTCGTCACCATCCTCGATCCCGTGCTTCGGAGTGATGACCAGCTCGTCACCCGTTCGACTCCACGCAGCCAAGTGCTCGTCTACGGCGACCGAACGGACACGAAGACCGCTCAAGTCAAGGTTGAACCGTGCAAGGTCCTGTGTGGCAACGGCGTCCAAGGACATGGTGCCCGAGATTCGATCGGAGTCCGGGTCGTAATCCACGCTGAGTGTGTAGTGCGTGGCGTCATACCCGCCGTTCCCATCGTTGGGGTAATAGGGGTCACCAACCCCCACCGCACCCGGCCTGAAGTCATCGTCGCCATCATCTCGAGCAATGGCGGGCGAACTGGCGGTGAGCGCGGCCACGGCCGCAATAATTGTTAGGAAGGCGGCGTTGCGTTTCATGCGTGCCCCGCTGGGATTGCTCCCCCACCCCCCAGTACGCCTGGCACCGTAGACCCGGCGGGGCGTGTACCCAATCGCCCTTCGTGATGGTTCTTGATTGGCGGAATGTGACTACGTTGGTTCTATGGAAACAGCCTGGATCTTCGACACCCTGACAGTGACTGTGGCGCGAATCGACTTCCTCGACCCGGCGTTCTCCTCTGAGCCCGACACTCGCGAACGCGGCGTGCGCGTGGAGATCCGACCCAGCGCATCTTCACGCGTCGGAAACATCTACACATCGCCTGCGGTGATGCTGGAGCCTGCGGTCTGCCGCATCGACCTGCTTGAGTCAGCCCCCGGAGCCGCGGACCGGATGCACTGGCACCCAACGATGGACGCCGGTGATCCGGGCGACCGCGTCTTCGACGTCGCCATCCCGGCCAATCCCCTGGGATGGCTCGCTGAACGCCTGGCCGATGTACCCGGCCTGCTGACGCAGGCGGGGGTCGAGGACGTCGATCGGCACGCCGAGTCCGCGACGCTGGTAGCCGAGAACTCTGCCGAGATCGTTCTCGCGGCACGGTCAGGTCTCGAGTGGGCTCGCGGTCCGTGGCCTGAGGTCACCCAGGACGAGCGCGGCATGGCCACCGGCCCACCGCCTCGCGCGAACCCGGCCCGGTAGGACGTGCGGGAAACTCCCACGACCGCACCTGAGGTGCGTGTTCGTCGGGGTTCACGTGCATGGTGGAAGTCGATCTGACCGAAAGCGGAAGCAGACCCTCGCGGGCCTCGCCTTGTCAGCCAAGGTCTGGTCGTTCAGAGATGGCTCTCGTGCCAACCCCACGCAGCTGCGATGAGTAGTGGAGTGCATGGGTACGACGCTTCCCTCAGGCCGGTAATCGGTCATCGCCGTATGTGGCGGTGATCTCGCTCACGACGATTCGATAGCCGTCGTACCACCGGTGAACTTGACCTTGGGCTAGGCGATGCTGTGGGAATCGGCTCAGCTGCGCCAGCGACTCCTTGTCGGCGAAGTAGTACACGGCGTTGACGATGTCTCCCTCGGGCGACTGCCACGTCTCGACTCTCTCGAAGCCTGGAAGGCTACGGGCGTACTGATCGATCTGCGCGTCGAGTCGGTGGAAGTCGTCGTCGTAGGTGCCGGGTTTGAAGATGAACTGTGCACAAATCATTGGGTCCTCCTGGGCGCTGACCCGATCCGGAAGTGGCCGGTTCGATCGTGACCGGATCCCATCGAATCTCGGCGTATCTTCGCGTAGGTGATCAGAGGGTCTGCAGGTTAGTCGCTTGGTGAGCCCGCTGGTGCATGCTTCTTTACAACCGACGACTCCCCGCGTGGGGTTTGCACAACCAGACCGTCATCGTGCTGATGGCCGCACTCGCCCAGAACGCCTGGGCCCGCCACACCTGGCAGCGAGCGATCGATCGACAACAGTCACCGCCGCAAGCGGCCGCCTGACTCCCTCGATTCCACCAAGTCATCACACCTGGATCAACCACGCCCACTCGCGGATCGGCAGCCAAGAATGGGCTCTCTGACGCTCCCCTGAGGGCCGCAGAGACGAAGAAGCCGGCCCCCTAGACTTACCAAGCCTCGATCCGACCAGATCGCGGCAGGGTCCCGCAGGTTTCCCACAAGGAATCCCGCACGTCCCGCCCTCGTAGGACGTGCGTAAAACCCCTGACGTCCCATGTGACCTGCGAGTTCATCGAGGCACTGGTGCACCATGGAAGTGGATTCCACCGGATCCGGAAGTACCAGCGGGCTGCGCGTCCGCCGGTGACTCTTGGCGCTCACGGTACGCATGTTCGTCGCATAGGAATCGAGAGGCCTCCTGTACGTCCGCGTGGTCCAAGGAGGGATCACAGAGCATGACGTCGACGTCAGGTGCAAGGAGCATTCGGCGCGGGTAAGGAGCAACGGCTCGAACCCTCCGGTAGCACGGGACTCGTCTACCCTCAGGGAATGCGCACGTGCCCCAGGTGTAGCGAAGAGAGCGACGGCCGGGCACGGTTCTGCTCAAGTTGCGGTGAGCCGCTGCGCGGCGACCACGAGCGACGCCAGGAACGGAAGTACGCGACGGCCTTATTCGCGGACCTAGTCGGCTCCACTGCACTCACGGAGTCCGAGGACCCGGAGGTCGTCCAAGCGGTCATCGGTGAGACGTTCGACCGGCTTTCCCAGGAGTTGACACGGTACGAAGGGCTGGTCGAGAAGTTCATGGGGGATGCCGTGCTCGCAATCTTCGGGGTCCCGCGTGCCCACGAGGACGACGCCGAACGTGCGGTCCGGGCCGCCCTCGAGATGCAGGCGACGCTGTCTGAGCTGAACCGGAGCTTCAAACGAGCCGGTCGGCCTCACGTAGCGATGCGGATCGGCATCGAGTCTGGAGAGGTGCTGGTCGACCAGGACCGCGCCTCCGGCGTCCGGGATCGCATGTTGACCGGAGATGCCGTCAACGTGGCCGCCCGGCTCCAGGGCGCGGCCGATCCCGGACGGATCGTCGTGGGACCTGCATCCTTCGCTGCAACCAAGGAGGTGATCGAATACCGAGAGTTGCCGGCGCTTGATCTGAAGGGCAAACGGGAGGCGGTTCCCGCTTGGGAGGCGCTGCGCGTCCGCGCTAAGCAGCGAGGCGAGCGGCCGCAGCTCGGGATCGAGGCCCAACTGGTCGGGCGTGGCGAAGAGTTGACCGTACTCAAAGAGACGTTTCACCGCGTCCAGCGCGAGGGACGGCCTGCTCTCGTGACCATTGTGGGGCCAGCTGGCGTGGGAAAGTCTCGACTCGTTCGAGAGCTCGAGCGCCACGTCGATGAGCTTGCAGAGTTCGTCTACTGGCGTCGGGGTCGATCGCTCGCGTACGGGAGCACGTCGTACTCCGCCCTCGCCGATGTGATCAAGGCCCAGTGCGAGATTCTGGAGGACGATGCCTCGGATGTCGTCGTGAAGAAGGCCGAGAAAGCAGTACGCGAGCTGTTCGGCGATATCGCGATTGCGCCACAGATCCGGTCGCTCGTTGGGGCAGGAGACGCAGGCACCTTCTCGCGGGAGGATCTGTTCGACGCGTGGCGCAGGTTCTTGGAGCGGCTGGCCGATCGCTACCCGCTGACCCTTGTGTTCGAGGACATCCACTGGGCGGATGCGGGCCTGCTGGACTTCATTGACCACCTCGCCGACTGGGCGCAGGGCCCAATCCTCACAGTCGCTGTCGCGCGACCGGAACTTCTCGACGTCCGCCCCACATGGAGCGGTGGAAAGCGAAACGCGGCGACGCTCTACCTCGACCCGCTGACCGGCGACGAGGCCGAGGCAATGGTTGGCGAGCTGCTCCCCGGCGCGGACAGCAGCGAGCTTCGCGTGACAATCGCCGAACGCAGCGAAGGCAACCCGCTTTACGTCGAGGAGATCGTGCGCAAACTCATCGACGACGGCATCCTGCGGGCGTCCGCCGCCACCGGCTGGGAGGTGCCGGACGCCATCGGCCCCATCGAGCTTCCTCGATCAATCCAGGCATTGGTTGCCGCGCGGATTGACGGGTTGCCGGAAGACGAAAAACGGGTCCTCCAAGACGCCTCGGTTGTCGGGCGGGTGTTCTGGGCAGGGGCAGTCGCTGCCTTGAGTGGACAACCGATGGCCGGCATCCGCGAGCTCCTCGGACGACTGCGGCTACGGGAGCTGATCGTGACAATCGACCCATCGAGCTTCTCCGACGAGCTCGAGTTCGCTTTCCGACACGCTCTCCTGCGCGATGGTGCCTACGACTCGCTCCCGAAATCGCTACGCGCTGAGAAGCACGAGAAGGTTGCGGCGTGGGCCGTCGCGCGCGCAGGTGACCGTGCCGAGGAGTTCGCGGAGCTCGTCGCGACGCACCACCTCGCGGCCGACACATACCTAGACGAGCTAGGGACGACCGGTGAGCAGCGAGTGCAGATCCGGCGCGCGGCGTCTGCGTGGGCACGGACGGCCGGTGACCGGGCGCTCTCGGTGTGGCTCTCCGTCGAAGCCGCCCGGTGGTACGAGGAGTCGCTTCGTCTGGCCGACGAACTGGACGCACCATCAGCGCAACGCGCCGAGCTTGCCCGGTCACTCACGCGTGCGTCGTTCGGCTCGCTCGCGAGCGAGATACCCGAGGCGGCCTGCCGTCGCGCGCTCGCACTCTACGAAGAGGCCGGCGACGAACTGGGCGCAGGCTGGGCCCACGCCTGGTTGTTGCTCATCCTCCTGTTCGACGTACGACTCGACGAGGCCCGCCTCCACGGCGACCGGGCCGTCGAGCTTCTCGACCCTCTCGGGCCGACTCGGGAGCTGGCAGAGGCCCTACGCATACGAGGGCAATTCCTCTGGCGGACCGGTGAGTTCGAAGAGGCCGAGGTGTGCTCGAGGCGAGCTGCGGCGCTTGCCGAGGAGCTCGGCGCCAAGGACATCCGCGCGGCGGCGATCCACGACCTCGCGATCGAGCTCGTCCAATCGGGGCGCACCGAAGAGGGCGTTGCAACGATGGAGGAGGCGTTCCAGCTCGCGAAGACAGCTGGCGACCCAATGAATCTTCAGCGGATCTTCAACAACTATGCCTCCGTGCTCAGCGACTTCGCATCGGACTTCGATGGGGCACGCGCGATCGCCGAACAAGGTCTCGAACACGCAGAGCGCTCCGGCGGGCTCGGATGGACAGCGTGGCTCCGAGGTGGCCTCGGGGAGCTGGCGACCGTGACGGGTGACCTGCCGGTCGCTGAATCACTCATCCGTAGATCGATCGTGGAGGCCGAGGCCGCTGCTGACGCGTCGCTCGAAGCGACTCGCCATGTTTGCCTTGCTTGGATCCTGATCCTCCGAGGGCGGATCGCGAAAGCCGAGGAGGCCATGCTTGCGGCGTCACAGCTCGTCGAAAGGACAATGATTGAGCCACAAGTGAATGCGCTCGCCTTCTGGGTGGAGGCGATGGTGTCGCAGGAGCACGGCCGGACGGGCCAAGCCGTCGACCTACTGAGCCGAGCCGTCTCGTCCCTCGACCGCAACTCGACCGACCAGGCACCGTGGGTCCTTACCGATGTGATCCGTGTCGCGGTCGCGCGAGACGACCGGAGGGCAGGCGCAGAAGCACACGTCGTCCTCGCACGCGGCGTCACTCCCTACTCGCGGTGCCACCTGATGGCAGCAAACGGCCTCCTGGAAAACGATCCTGACGAGGCGATCCGGGCGCTGCGTTCAGCAGCGGAGGGACTCGCGTCGCTCGGCGCACGCATCGATGAAGCGCGCGTCCTGCTCGACCTCGGGCGCGCTGAGCGAGCTGCTGGGGAGGATCCCACCTCAACGTTTGACTGCGCTCGTAACGCCCTGCTGGAGTGCGACGCCCGCAAGTACCTCGACGAAGCTGATGCTGAGATCAGGCGGGGCTGACGAAGCACGATCGACAAAGGCCTGATGCAGTAAGGCCTCACCCGTCGGAACGGGGCCAGCACCATGACCGTCGTTAACAGAAACGCTATCCGAGCAGCGTGTCGATGAACTGGCCGAACCGGTCGAGGTAACGGTTGACATCCGCCTCTGCGGCCTGCGCGGAGATCGCCGGCCCACCCCACCAGCCGAAGTCCCAGACCCCACGGTTCGCCATGAATATCCGTTGCAGGTGACGAACTGCCGGTATGTCTCGGTCTGCAGCCTCGGCGTTATTCGTGGGTGGGCGCGGGTCGA
>JAHELE010000161.1 GCA_024644345.1 Actinomycetes bacterium
CACCATCGACAACATTGTGTGCCTTTGCTGGGGCCAAACCCCCAGAAGAGCTACACGTTGCGGGGGGATGGCACACAGAACCGGGCGGCTTGGGCCCAGCCGGCGCCGAGTGGGCCGTCGCAGATCGTCACGTTCGGCAGCGCCTCGGCCGCCGCTCGGATGTCGGGAACATCGGCGCCGTTGCTGACCAGGAAGAACCGCTCGACGCACGGGGCCATCTCGAGGTCGGACAGTGAGTCTCCGACGGCCACCGCGTCGGACGCCGTCAGCCCCCGGCGTTCCAGGTCGGCGGCGACTCCGATGCCCTTGCTGATCCCGCGCGCGAGCAGGTGGTAGATGTGCGGAGGGCCGTCCAGGCCGTCCATCACGGTGCTGCCCAGGCGCCCGTTGTCGACCAGGACCAGCCAGCCGTATCCCCGTTCGACGAGCCACTTGTTCACGACGTCGACGTCCACCCTGCCGTGCATCATCACGTCGGTCTCGTGCCCGAGGTGCCACGGTGCGTGGTGCTCGAGGCGGCCCTCGTACTCGACGAGCAGGGCATCGACCAGACCGAGCGACTCGAGCTGGGCGACCAGCGGTCCGGAGAACTCAGGTGGGGTCTGGCCGTTCAGCATGCTCGAGCGGCGACCGTGGTCCCAGCCGACGATCGCACCCATCTCTGCGATGAAGCCGTCGGCGCCGAAGATGCGGGCCGCCTCCTGCAGCTGCGCGCGGGTCCGGCCTGAGACCAGCGACAGCGCCACGTCCGCCTCGTGCAACGCGATCAGCGCGTCGGTGGGTTCGCGCGTCGTGGATCCGTCGGCCGCACGGACGAAGCAGCCGCCCGGGCCGACCATGGTGCCGTCGAGGTCGCTGTAGAGGATTCGCGTCGTCATCGTCCAGGCAGCCTTTCATCACCGAGAACGCTGACCATGGGTGGGCGTTCGAGTGCCGTGACGTCGTGCGTCACCGGCAGGTAGCGCGACCCGTCGCGCACGAACTGGGTGAGTGTCGGTTCGACCGTCTGCAGGTCGCCGTCCTGGTGCAGTCGCGCCAACGTCGTCTGCCAGATCTCGGCAGCCATCCGGCCCAGTCGCAGGTCGGTGTGGTGCCGGTGTCGACGCTCGCCGAGGTCGACCTGCGCCATCGCGTCCAGGCCGACCTCGTGGAGCGCATCGATGAGCAGCGCAATCTCGACTCCGTAGCCCGTGGCGAACGGCAGCCGCTCGAGCAGGTGTCGATGCGCCGCGTACTCGCCGGCGAGCGGCTGCACGAACCTGGCCAGCTGTGGCCAGTGGAGGTTGAGCAGCGGTCGGGCGACCAGCTCCGTCACCCGGCCGCCCCCGTCCGAAAGCGCGACGGACCCATCGATCAGTGGCCGGTCGTACATCGCCTTGACGAACTGCACTGAGGGGTCGGTCAGCAGTGGTCCCAGGAGCCCGGTCACGAAGGCCGACCGGAACCCAATGAGGTCGGCATCGATGAACACCACGATGTCACCGCTCGTCGCGGCCAGCGACCGCCAGAGTGCCTCGCCCTTGCCAGGGACCGACGGCACATCCGGCAGGACATCGTCGCGGTGCACGACGCGAGCCCCAGCGCCTGCGGCGACGACGGCCGTCGCATCGGTGGACCCGGAGTCGAGCACCACGACCTCGTCCACGAGCGGGTGGGTGACGTCCATCAGGTCGCGGCGGATCACCTCGACGATCCCCCCGACCGTGGACGCCTCATCGAGAGCGGGCAGGACCACGCTAACGCTCGTGGCGCCCTTCGACTCACGGAGCAGGCGCGGCGGCCAGTCGGCGGAGCGCGACGACCGTCGGGCGAACCACTCGCTCACGCCTGGCTCCATCAGGACTCTTCCGCTCGTCGCCGTCCGTCTCGCACGGTGGACCGAATTTCCGGGCTCAGGATGTCGTCCGTTACCCTCGTTCTGCTGTCGAGCCTCGCTGATCGCGCGGACTGGCACAACTTAAGTAGACAACTTCATACCGCTCATCAAGAGGGGCAGAGGGAACGGCCCGCTGAAGCCCCGGCAACCCCCCGTGCACGCGGAGACGAACTCTTCGTGACGTCCGATCGGACGCGGTGCATGGGCCAGGTGCCAAATCCGCCCTGACGCCGCCCGGTGCCAGGAGAGATGAGGAGAGTCTCCGCATGACCGCATCACCAGGTGCCGCTACCGCCGGTGCCGACGCCTCGTCGGCCTCGTTCGGGCCAGCCCGCAACCTCACCTGTCGCGCCTGTGGCGCGCAGTTCCCGCTCGGCGACTCGTACGCGTGCCTGGAGTGTTTCGGCCCGCTCGAGGTCGGCTACGACTTCGGCACCGTCACGCACGCCGACATCGAGACCGGTCCCCACTCGATGTGGCGTTACGCGCCACTGCTGCCGGTGCCCGCCGACATCGCCACCCGGCAGAACCTCAGCCCCGGCATGACCAAGCTCGTCAAAGCCGACAACCTGGCGGCAGCTCTGGGGATGAAGACGCTCTGGGTCAAGGACGACAGCGGCAACCCCACGCACTCCTTCAAGGACCGTGTGGTGGCGATCGCCATGTCCGCCGCCCAAGAGCTCGGCTTCACCACCGTGGGCTGTGCGTCGACAGGCAACCTCGCCGGAGCGGTGGCGGCCGCGGCTGCCCGGGCAGGGCTCAAGTCGTGCGTCATCGCGCCCAGCAACCTCGAGGCGGGCAAGCTGGTCACCGCCGCGATCTACGGTGGCACGCTGGTGGCGGTCGACGGCAACTACGACGACGTCAACCGGCTGTGTTCTGAGGTCGCCGCCGACATGGGGTGGGGCTTTGTCAACGTCAACTTGCGTCCGTACTACGGCGAGGGATCCAAGACCGTCGGATACGAGGTCGCCGAGCAGCTGGGCTGGCGGCTGCCGCGACAGCTGGTCTCGCCGATCGCATCCGGCTCGCTGATGACCAAGGTCGACAAGGCGTTCCGCGAGCTGGTCAGCCTCGGCCTGGTCGACGAGACGCCGGCGTCCATCTTCGGGGCGCAGGCCACCGGGTGCTCGCCGGTCAGTGCGGCGTGGGCGGCCGGCCACGACGTCGTCCAGCCGGTGCGGCCCGACACCATCGCCAAGTCACTGGCCATCGGCAATCCAGCAGACGGGCCCTACGCGATCGACGTCGCCCGCCGCACCGGTGGCGCGATCGCCGACGTGTCCGACGACGAAGTCGTGGCTGGCATCCAGCTGCTGGCGGCCACCGAGGGCATCTTCGGCGAGACCGCCGGGGGTGTCACGGTGGCGACCCTGCGCAAGCTGCTGGACGCCGGCAGCCTCGACCCCGACGCCGAGACGGTGATCCTCAACACCGGCGACGGCCTCAAGACGCTGGACGCCGTCGAGCCGGTCGCGTCCCCCACCGTCACCATCGCACCGAGGTACGGAGAGTTCCGTGCCTTCGCTGAAGAGAAGGGCCTCCGTTGAGCGTCTCTGTTCGAATCCCGACCATCCTGCGTCCGTACACCGGCGGCGCCGCCGAGGTGGCCGCCGAGGGGGGCTCGCTGACCGAGGTCCTCGACGCCCTCGAGGTGGCGCACCCGGGGCTGAAGGCCCGCGTGCTCGACGACGACGGGGCGATCCGCCGGTTCGTCAACGTCTACGTCAATGACGACGACGTCCGTTTTGCCGAGGGGCTGGCCACCGCCACCCCTGACGGGACCTCGATCTCGATCATCCCGGCCGTCGCCGGCGGCTGACCCCACCCCTCACACCTTTGGGGAAACTTTGGGTGCCTATGGGCGTCCAAGACTTCCCCAAAGGTGTCGGTGGGCCCGCCGAATGGGGGAAGGCCGCCCGCGACACGCCCTGGAGCGGTCAAGGCTGGGGTCATTTCGGCCGAAGGGGGGCGTAGGCTGCGCTTCGGACATCGGGATACGGTGTGCCGGTCGACTAGTCTGTCGACGAACAACTGGGGAGTGACGAATGGCTCAGGGCACGGTCAAGTGGTTCAACGCCGAAAAGGGCTATGGCTTCATCGCCGTCGATGAAGGCCCTGACGTGTACGTCCATTACAGCCAGATCCAGATGGAGGGCTTCCGCGCCCTCGAAGACGGGCAGCGCGTCGAGTTCGAGATCTCGCAGGGCCAGAAGGGCCCGCAGGCCGACTCCGTCCGTCCCGCCTAGCCCCATCCCGGCCACCCCCGGCCACCCCCGGCCACACCGTGTGAGTTCTCTCGGGTCATACCCCCAGGAAGCCATCACGTTATGAGGCGAGCCGCCGCCGACTGCCCCTAGCGGGACGTGTCAGCGTTCGTCGGGGTTCTCCGGCAGCGCATCCAGGTCGACCAGGTCTGAGTCGGTCATCACGTTCTCGTCGATGACGTGGACGGCCGACTCCTCGGCCGACTTCCACGCGGTGTCACCGACCGCCA
>JAHELE010000162.1 GCA_024644345.1 Actinomycetes bacterium
AAGAACTCGCATGGGGTGAGGGTACGTGGGCGTCGGTGGCATGGTGGCGGGACTGTCCTGCTTGACGCCGTTCGGCAGATGCTTGGTCACTCATCGTGAGCGAGATGTGACGCCGGGCATCGGGTCTCCCGGCCGGGACGCGAGCGGTTGTGGGGTGGCTGTGGGCCCGGCGGACGTCACCTTCGTCCCCAGGGGTTGTTATTGCCGCAGGCAGAGGCTAGAATCGAACATATGTTCGAATAGTGATCCTTCCACCGCGTGAGCGGTTTGGGTCTGGTGAAGCGGTCGGCAAGCGGCCGCAACTGGCGTCGAGTGAGCAACTGTCCTCCGTCCTACCGGGCCTCTTCAGCGGCCCCGATATCGAAGGGTCGCCATGGGTCACCACCACGATGCCGCTCCCGGCCAGGGTGAAGGCGCGCGCGGATGGGCGGCACCGGGCCAGCGGGCGTGGGGGGCGTTCGCGCCCGGGGCCCACGTGGTGCTGGAGGCGCGCGGGGTCTTCGAGCGGTTCACCGCCGAAGCCGAGTCGATGCCGACCGAGCAGCAGCTGGTGGCGATGCGACAGATGATCGACCAGCTCGAGGCCTTGTGGCTTGCGGCGTCCGCCGACTTCTCCGAGTCCGGTGAGATCGCTGACACCGGACACCCTTCGCTTGCATCGTGGATGCGCCACCGCTGTCGCTTGGCGCCGGCCGAGGCCACGGCCCGCGCCAAGGTGGCCTTCGCCGTCACCGGCGAGCAGGGGCACGCCGGACGCGCGTTGAAAGCCGGCAAGGTGTCGTGGCGGCACGCGCAGGTCATTGACCAGGTGCTGCGTCAGGTACCCGAGGATCGCCGCGACGAGGCCGAGCGGTCACTCGTGTCGCACGCTGCCACGCTCGATCCTGGCCAGCTGCGACGCGTCGGGGACCGCCTGGTCCACTGCTTCGACCGCGATCGCGCCGATGAGCAGGCGGTCAGACGCCTCGAGCGCAGGGGCCTGTCGGTCGCGGAGACGTACGACGGCATGGTGTCGGTCAATGGTCTGCTCGACCCGGTTTCAGGTGCTCTGCTGTTGACCGCGTTGAACACCAAGGGCCGTCCATCGAGCACCGCTGACCACGGCGCGGCGGACCGATCGGACGACCTTCGTACCCCGGCGCAGCGTCGCGCAGACGCTCTCGGCGACATCTGCGCCGAGTGGCTGTCGGCGGTGAACAACGCGACCGTCGGTGGTGTCCGTCCGCACCTCTCGGTGATCGTCGACCGGGCCACGCTCGCCTCGCAACGCGGGGACGGCGCTGCGGTGGAGCCTGCGCAGCTGGGCTGGGTCGGGCCGGTGACGGCATCCGAAGCACAGCTGATCGGTTGCGATGCCACCGTCTCCCGCATCGTGATGGAGGGCGAGTCGCAGGTGATCGACATCGGCCGTGCCACCCGCACGATTCCTCCAGCGCTGCGGCGAGCGGTCGTCGCCCGCGATCGCAACTGCGTCGCCCCAGGTTGTGACCGTCTTCCTGAACACTGCGACGTGCACCACGTGACCTTTTGGGAGCATGGCGGCGAAACGAGCCTTGCGAACACTGTTCTGCTCTGTCGACACCACCATCGGATGGTTCACCTCCGCGACTGGCGGGTGGTGGTCGACACCACCGGCAGGCGAACACTCCAGCCGCCGAACTGACGGCGGCCGCCCAGCACCACGGATTCCTTCAGCGCTGCCCGCCTTCGTGATGGGCTGTGCGCGTGCGTGCGAGCATGGCGGCATGTCTGATAGTTCCTCTGAGCTCACCTACCCCGGGCATCTGCGCGGCCTCTCGCTGCCACTTGCGCGCGGCGCATCATATGAGCGGGGGGAATGGCACGTGCTTTGGGATGTGCGAGTGCTCGGGTTCGGCGCGAGCGACTTCAGCGCGGCGCGTGAGCGCGTCATGAGCTGGCAGATGCACCGCGATGCCGGACTGCGAGTCGAGAGCGAGGGCGCCGTTGAGTTGGGACGTCGGGTTTCGGTGTCGATCGGGGTCGGGCCGATCGCGATGGCGGCGCCATGCGAGGTGGTCGCCGTGGTGGATGCGGACAACGAGACTGGCTTCGCCTACGGCACGCTGCCGGGACATCCCGAGCGTGGCGAAGAGGCGTTCCTGGTGCGACTGCTGGAGAACAGAGCAGTCGTCGGATCGGTGGCAGCGTTCTCCCAGCCCGCACATTGGGGCGGCTCGCTGGTGCGTGCACTGGCGCAGCGTGCACAACGGATCGTCGCGCGTCGATACCTGGCGGCGATGCGGGGGTAGCCAGGGACGCAGAAGGGGCGCCGGTCACCCGACGCCCCTTCTGCTGTGGATCTGCTGCCGTGGCCTACTTCAACTTGAAGTTGGCCGTGATCGATGTCCCGTCGTCCGTCGTCATCGTTACTGCGTAGCAAGCACCTGACTGCTTCGGGGTCTGCCAGTTCTTGATGAACTGGCCGCCCACTGAGTCGTAGCGAACCGCAGTGCTGCCGGTATCGGCAACGACCTCGATCGCATCTGTTGCCGCCGCGTAGCAGATGGTCTTAGCGATCGTGAATGTTGGCTTCACGAACTCGACATCGGTCAGTTCGCTTGACCCTGCGAACACCTCGAACTTGAGCGGGACCGTCGAGCCGCCCTTGACAGTGTTCAGGATGCCTCCCATGTCCACCGGCCGGTAGAAACCGCTGATTGTCCATGCGTCCACTGAGTAGGTCGCGGAATCAGTTCCTTCGTTGCCCGCGTTGTCCCTGGCTGATGCGGTTACGGTTTGCGATCCCTTCGTGGTCTCGTACCCGGTCACGGAGCAGTCGCCATCGACGCCGGAGAGCGTGTCATCTGCGGTGCAGGACGGTGCGTCTGGCACGAATCCGAAGTAGTACGACCCCCCGTCTTCCGGCCCGCCGACCAGGGACACTGTCGGCTTGGTCTTGTCGATGTCAATTTCAGACACCGTGGTGCTGCTGGAGTTGCCTGCATTGTCGGTGCACGATCCGGAGGCGGATTGGCCTGCGCCCTCGCTGCTCAACACCGCGGGAGCTGACACGGTGGCGGCGTCAACGCCGGAGAGTGAGTCGCTGCAGCTCCAGTTGACCGTGACGTCTGAGTTGTTCCACCCCTTCCCGTTGGCTGAGGGAGATGCAGAACCGGAGATCGAGGGTTGGGTCTTGTCGATGTTGATTCCGGACTTTGTCTCGCTGGCCGTCGTTCCTGCAACGTCGGTGCAGGTGCCGGTTGCCGACTGGTTGGCGCCCTCTGTGGAGACCGTCTCGGTCACGGAGCTTGAGAGCACGCCTACCGAGTCGCTACAGAACCACTCCACCTCGACGTCCGTGTTGTTCCAGCCCTTTCCGTTGGCTGGGGTTCGTGAGACAAACGTGATGGTTGGAGCGGTGGTGTCCACGATGCTGTAGGTGACTGAGGAGCTTGCCGGGAGGCCTCCCCCGTCCGTGTACGAACATGATGCGGTCTGGCTTCCGAGTCCGTAACTCGACAGAGGGCCGGTAATGGCGCTCAACGTCGCAGGGAAGGAGGAGTTGCCGTCCTCGGCGTCGGTCACGTCACAGGTGGCAGCGGGCACCGAACCATGTTCATAGGTGCCGCCCATCGTTGCGCCGGAGATGCTGACCGTTGGCCCCGTGTTCGACGGCGGTGGGGCGGAAACGTTGACCGTGAACGTGGCCGGGGCCAGATCGAACGATCCCTGGGAGTTGTTGCTCGTCAAGGTGAGGCTGATTGTCGTAGACCCAGTTGCCACAGGTGTGATCGTCAGGGTCCGTGTGGCACCGCAACTGTCGAACGTCAGGGAACTGGGACTGACGGTTGCGACGTTCGTGGAGGAGGAGGAGACACCCACCACGACTGTGGTCTGCCCTGTGAGGTTGCAGCCGTTCTTGCCATCCCCATCTGTCGTTACGACTCGAAGAGCTGTGGAGCCGTTAGCGCCCCCCAAGTTCAGGGCCATCACCTCTGCTACCGCATCGATCGTGGCGTCGACATTGTTTACGACCTGATCCGCCCAGGCGGTGAGGCCGCCTGCGCCGATGAGTAGTGCGGCGGCCGCTGCCATCGCTGCGGATGTGCGGCCAACCTTGCCAAGAGTCTTCATGGGCCCCCCTGCGGACCTGTCCCCGAGTCCAATGAGTCAGGGAATTTGTACGCCTATGACAGGTCCATGTCAGTTAAATGGCAATTCAGGTTCCTTGCAGACGCGCCACCATCACCGGGTGTAGAGAACAGGGCCGTCGCGGGTCACCGAAGGTAGCGCTGGTGAGCCATTGGGGTAAGCGGTCGCCGGTTACTGCTGCTTGATCAGGGCGTACCGCGCCAGCGATTCCGCTCGTTCAACCGAGTGGTCGACGATGCGTTCG
>JAHELE010000058.1 GCA_024644345.1 Actinomycetes bacterium
AGGCATCGCCGGGGACGTTCTGCACATTGGCTACCTGACGCCTGAGGGGTCATATGCGGAGGTGCGCCAGACCGACGGCGACGCGTCGGTCGCGGTGGATGAGTGGGTGGACGGGGCGGCTGAGGTCGGTCAGGTCGTCATCGGCGCCGAGACCTGGACGACGGTCGAGTCAGAGCAGTCGGGGAAAGTAGGCCTGGTGCTCACTGACCGAGGGGTCACCGCCGTCGTGACGGGCAAGGCCGACCTCGCCGAGCTCGAGGCTCTGGCGGGTTCGCTGCGCAGCTAGGCGTCGTCTTCGCCGGCGTCCGCCGGTGTTGCGGCCTCAAGGCGGGCACGGGCGCCGTCGAGCCAGGTCTGACAGATGGTGGCCAGTTCTTCTCCCCGTTCCCACAGCGTGATGGATCGCTCCAACGTGAGGCCGCCACCTTCGAGCTGCTTGACGACCTCGATCAGCTCGTCCCGTGCTGCCTCGTAGCCGATGGTCGGGGTCTCTTCGGGTGTGGTCATGACTCTCCTGAGGTGGTGGCGATGAAGGTGCCGTCGGCGACGCGAATGGTCAGCCTCGATGAGGGCTTGGGAGTGGTGCGGACGACCGTGCCGTCCTCGGTCTGGACGAGGGCGTAGCCGCGGTCGAGGGTCGCCTGGGGCGATAGCGCCCGGACCCGGGCTCGGGTGTGACTGAGCTCGGAGTCGGCGTGGTCCAGTCGGCTGGAGACGGCCCGCCGGCTGCGACTGAGCAGTTCTGCCACGACCTGTTCGTGCGAATCGACCAGGCTCACCGGATTGGCGAGAGCCGGGCGGCTGCGTACCTGATCGAGACCGGACTGCTCCGCTGCCAGCCGGCCGAGAACGGCCTCGGTGATCCGTGCTCTCGCCGCGACCACCGCTTGGAGCTCGGCTGCGACGTCGGGCACGATCCGCCGGGCAGCGTCAGTCGGTGTGGAGGCCCTGACGTCAGCCACGAGATCGAGGAGTGGGGCATCCTGCTCATGGCCGATCGCGCTGACGACCGGGGTTGCGGCGTTCGCCACGGCTCGGATGAGCGTCTCTTCGGAGAAGGGGAGCAGGTCTTCGACCGACCCCCCTCCGCGTGTGATCACGATGACATCCACCCGCGAGTCAGCATCGAGATCACGCAGGGCGTCGGTGACCTGTGCTGCCGCGGAAGGCCCTTGCACCGCGACTTCTCGGGTATGGAACGTGACTGAGGGCCATCGGCGTCTGGCGTTCTCCACCACGTCGCGCTCGGCGGCTGAGGCGCGCCCACAGATCAGCCCGACCCCCCGTGGCAGAAAGGGGATGGCCCGCTTGCGCTCGGGCGCGAAAAGCCCTTCGGTGGCGAGGGCTGACTTCAGCCGTTCGAGGCGCGCCAGGAGTTCGCCGAGCCCTACATGGCGGATCTCGCGCGCCGACAGAGAGAACGTTCCCCGGGCGGCGTAGAAGGAGGGCTTGGCGAAGATGACGACCCGATCACCCTCGGCAATCACGGGTTCGGCGGCATCGAGAACCCGGCGAGAGCATGTGACGGTGACCGACAGGTCTGCGGCGGTATCGCGCAGGGTGAGGAAGATCATGCCGGCGCCTGGGCGACGGCTGAGCTGTGCCACCTGGCCCTCGACCCAGATAGCACCTAGTCGATCGATCCAGCCGGCGACGGCCTGCGCCACCGTCCGTACGGCTGCGGGCTGGTCGGCTGAGGTCTGCAGGGCCACGGCGCAGAGCGTACGGGGCCCCACCGACCGGCGCTGCCGCCTGGCTCGCCGGGTGGGCAGGGTCTGGTCCACTTACGATGGAGCCATGGCTTCCCCTCAGCGACGAGTCCTGCTTGCCGCCCCTCGTGGATACTGCGCCGGCGTGGACCGGGCCGTCGTCACAGTCGAGAAGGCGCTTGAGCTCTACGGAGCCCCGGTCTACGTGCGGAAGCAGATCGTCCACAACCGGCACGTGGTCGAAGACCTCGAAAGAAGAGGGGCGATCTTCGTCGAGGAGACCGACGAAGTTCCCGAGGGCGCGTTGGTGATCTTCTCAGCGCACGGCGTTGCGCCGGTCGTCCATGACGAGGCCGCCGAACGCAACCTGCGCACGATCGATGCCACCTGTCCGCTGGTGACCAAGGTGCACCATGAGGCTCGACGATTCTCTGGCGAGGGCTACCAGATCCTGCTGATCGGCCATGAGGGTCACGAAGAGGTGGTGGGCACCTCGGGTCAGGCGCCCGACTACATCACGCTGGTTGACGGCCCTGACCATGTCGATGAGGTGTCGGTCGACGATGCCGACAAGGTCGTGTGGTTGTCGCAGACGACGCTGTCGGTCGACGAGACGATGGAAACCGTCGACCGGCTGCGTGGGCGTTTCCCGAACCTACTGAGTCCACCGAGCGACGACATCTGCTACGCCACCCAGAACCGTCAGGCAGCCGTGAAGCTGATGGCGGCATCATCCGACCTCGTGATTGTTGTCGGATCCGGCAACTCGTCGAACTCGGTGCGCCTGGTCGAGGTGGCGCTGGACGCCGGAGCCGGGGCAGCCTATCGGGTCGACAACGCGGGCGAGATCGATGAGGCGTGGCTCGACGGGGTCGCGGTCGTGGGGGTCACGAGCGGCGCTTCGGTGCCCGAGAGCCTGGTGGACGGCGTCCTCGGGTGGTTGGCCGATCGGGGATTCGGAGACGTGGAAACAGTGACGGCCGCCGAGGAGTCACTGGTCTTCTCTCTGCCTCAGGAGCTGCGCCGCGACCTCAAGAACTCCACGTCTTTGGGGTAACTCCGGGTCGTGATAGGCACCCAGAAGTTCCCCGAAGGTGTCAGGGGCGGGCGGAGCGCCAGTAGCGGTATCCGACGATGGCGGCGGCCAGCCCGGTAGCGATCATCAAGGCAGGTGCCAGCGTGGTCAGCGCGGTCAGCGTCTTGATGGTCCACCCGCGGAGACCCCCAATGTTCTGGGCGAAAATCGGGTTGACGGCGGCGACCGCCAGGATGGCCAGCGGCGGCATCACGACTGCGCTGCGCAGTGAGGCCTTCGACACCTCCGCAGCGCAGTAGACGCTTACCAAGATGAAGGGAATGGAGAACACCCATCCCAGACCATCGGTCAAGAGCTCGGCGATGACCGAGGCGACGATGCTGACACCCCCGCCGAGGAGGGCCACACCACTGCCGGTGAGGCCGGGCCGCGACGTCGACCGGACGATGCGACCCGGCGGGTCGGGAGGACCATCGGAGGGGGACGTCACAACCTGTGGCCGATCGGTGTGAAGAGGAGTAGACACACCACCTACCGTACGACGTCGCCGCCGCTCAGCAGTTCACCCTGCGACGCGAGGACTGCTGGTGTCGGCCTCAGCGGCGAAGTCAGCTGGTCCCGCCGGTTCGGTGAGTTCGGCTGCCTGGGGCATGCGTGGAGCCAAGTCAATCGCGTCAGGTGCGTTCAGGCCCTCGTCGACCACCTTGAGGTCGTGGAACTTGCGCGACGTGACCAAGATCCGGGACTCCAACGATCCGATGGCTTGGTTGTACGCCTTGACGCTGGACTCGAGCGAGGAGCCGACCTTGGCGAGGTGTCCTCCGAGTACCCCCAGTCTCTGGTGCAGCTCGCGCCCGGCGGCCAGGACCGCCTGTGCGTTGTCCGCGAGCGCATCCTGCCTCCAGGTATAGGCAACGGTACGAAGAAGCGCGATCAGCGTGTTTGGTGTGGCAATCACCACCTGACGCTGGAAGGCGTGCTCCAACAGGGTCGGGTCGCGGTCCAGGGCAGCAGACAAGAAAGGTTCGGCCGGGACGAAGAGCACCACGAACTCCGGGCTGGGGGCCAGTGCCTCCCAGTACTCGCGGCCGGCCAGCTGGTCGACGTGCGCGCGAAGGTGCCGGGCGTGAGCGTTGCCGCGGGCCTCGGTGGTGATCTCGTCCCCCGCCGAGGAGGACTCAAGGTAGGCCGCGAAGGGGACCTTGGCGTCGACGACCACGTTCTTGCCACCGGCAAGGTGGACCACGAGGTCGGGGCGCTGCCGGTCGTCATTTCGGCCCACGGACAGTTGCTCGCTGAAGTCGCAGTGCTCGACCATCCCAGCGAGCTCGACCACCCTTCGAAGCTGCACCTCCCCCCATCGACCTCTGGTCTGAGGTGCTCGGAGCGCTTGGACCAAGGAAGACGTCTCGCTCCGCAGCAGCTGGGAGGTGTCGCTCATCGCCCGCACCTGCTCCTGGATCTGGCCATGGGACTGGAGCCGGTGGCGCTCGCTCTCGGCGAGCTGACGCTCGACTCGGTCGAGTGCCTCATTGACCGGACGTAGGAGCTGCTCGGCCGAGTCTGCAGTGGTCGGGGAGTGCGCTCCCCGGAGTGGTATCGGCGCCAGCCTCCAGGTCAGGTAGGCGCCCAGCCCTGCCCCGATGAGCAGGCTGATGAGTGCGAACAAGGCGGCAGTAGTGGTGTCCATGACTACAGGGTGCCCGGAGGGACTGACAAGACCGTTGTGCACGCGCCGTACGATGGTCGCTCGTGGCACTCACCATCGGAATTGTCGGGCTCCCCAATGTCGGAAAGTCGACGCTGTTCAACGCGCTGACCAAGAACAGTGTTCTGGCGGCGAACTACCCTTTCGCCACCATCGAACCCAACGTCGGTGTGGTCGGAGTCCCTGATCCCCGCCTCGCCGTGCTGGCAGAGATCTTCGACTCGCAGAAGATTCTCCCCGCCACCGTGTCTTTCGTCGACATCGCGGGCATCGTGCGGGGGGCTTCTGAGGGCCAGGGGCTGGGTAACAAGTTCCTGGCCAACATTCGCGAAGCCGAGGCGATATGTCAGGTGATCAGGGTCTTCACCGATCCTGACGTCGTCCACGTGGACGGGAAGGTGTCACCCAAGGACGACATCGAAACGATCAACACCGAGCTCATCCTGGCTGACCTGCAGACGATCGAGAAGACTTTGCCCCGGCTGCAGAAGGAGGCCCGACTCACCAAGGGTGGAAGCGAAGTCGTGGCTGCCGTCGAACAGGCCAAAGAGGTGCTGGACGCCGGTCAGACGGTCTTTGCGGCGGACCTTGACCTCGAGCCGCTTCGCGACCTGTGGCTGCTGACCGCCAAGCCCTTCATCTACGTCTTCAACCTCGATGAGGACGAGTTCACGAACGCCGCACTGAAAGAGGAGATGCAGGCGTTGGTTGCTCCGGCCGAAGCGGTCTTCCTCGATGCCAAGATCGAGGCTGAGCTCGTCGAGCTGCCTGACGATGAGGCGCTCGAGTTGCTGCAGTCGATCGGTCAGGAGGAGTCGGGGCTCGATCTCTTGGCCCGCGTCGGTTTCGACACTTTGGGGCTGCAGACCTATCTCACCGCGGGGCCCAAGGAGGCGAGGGCCTGGACGATCGAGAAGGGGGCGACCGCACCGGAAGCTGCCGGCGTCATTCACACCGATTTCCAGCGTGGCTTCATCAAAGCCGAAGTCGTGTCGTTCGGGGACCTGGTCGCAGCTGGCTCCATGGCTGCCGCCAAGGCTGCCGGCAAGGTGCGGATGGAAGGCAAGGACTACGTGATGGCCGACGGCGACGTGGTGGAGTTTCGCTTCAACGTCTGAGTGTGTAGACGGCCAAGGGCTGGCTCACGGTGCGGGTGTGACGTTCTGGTTCAGGCGGAAGACGTTGTGCGGATCGTACTGGGCCTTCAGTGCGCGGAGCCGGGCAAAGCGGTCGCCATACACGCCAGGGACGTAGGAACCGTCCGCATCGGGCTCGTAGTTGACGTAGCCTCCGCGCGAGTGCGGCTCGAGTGTCGCGGCCGTCTCGCGTGCCCAGGCGACGCAGCGGTCCTGGTCGGCCGGGTCGGTCCAGTTGGCCGCGATGAGTAGGTCGTAGCTCGCGTCGCGATGCGCGAAGGCTCCGTCGCCCGCCGCGATCGCGCCGCCCATGTGTTCCACGATGAGCTCGAGGACGGGCGGCGCCTGGATGTCGCTGGCCCGCTCGACCAGGACGTCGATGACCTGGTCGGTGAGGTCGTCGAGGAAGCACGAGCGCCAGTAGTGGTACTCACCCGGCGGGTATCCCTGGTCCATCCGGCTCTGCTGCTCGATGTAGGTCAGCGGCCCTAGCGCATCGAGCAGTGGCTCGCCGACAGCGTGCTTCGTGGGGTCGAGCAGGCGTGCGCCCTCGGCCGGATCGCCCGCGTAACAGGCGGCTATCGCGGCCACCGGCGAGCCGTCGGGAGCCGCGGTCATGGCCGCGTAGGACGTCAGCTCGTCCGGAGCCTTCCGGGTCAGCTCCCGGTAGGCGTTCAGAACAGCACGCCGGTGCTCCGGCGCGAACGCCACGCTCCCGCCGTATACCTCCGGACCGACCGGGTGCAGCCGGTACTCGAACGAGGTGACGATGCCGAAGTTTCCTCCCCCGCCCTTGAGGGCCCAAAAGAGATCGGGGTTCTGGTCCGTGCTGGCGGTGACGAGGCGGCCGTCGGCGGTGACCAGATCGACCGACAGCAGGTTGTCGCAGGCGAGCCCGTGCTTGCGCATCAGCCACCCGATCCCACCGCCCAGCGTCAGCCCGGCGATCCCGGTCGTGCTCACGATCCCGAGCGTGGTCGCGAGACCATGCTGTTGGGTCGCTCGGTCGAAGTCGGCGCCCGTGACCCCTGGCTCGGCCCGCGCGACACGTGAGTCCGCATCGACGTTGACCGTCCGCATCAGGCCGAGATCGATCAGCACGCCGCCGTCGCAGGCCGAGAAGCCGGCGACGCTGTGTCCGCCTCCGCGCACTGCGACCGGGAGATCATGCTCGACCGCGAAACCCAGAGCTCGCTGCACGTCGGTCACGTCGGCGCAGCGGGCGATCAGCGCGGGCCTCCGGTCGACGGTGCCATTCCACACCCTCCGTGCCTGGTCGTATCCCGTCTCGTCGGGCACCATCACCTGGCCGCGCATCGCCTCGCGCAGCCCCCAGATGTCTTTCCCGTCAACTCGCTTGGTCTCAGACATGCTCTTCATCACCACGCCACCTCCGGCTCACTTCTGTGACAACTTCGACGCGCTGCATGCGGTCGAACGGGTAGCTGCCGCGCCGGCTGACCTCGAGTACGTCGTCCTCCTCGGTGGCCTCGAGCAGCGTCAGCACGACCTCGTCGGCTGGGATCCAGGTCGAGCTCACAACCCGGATCGGGCTCCCGTCGCACGTGAGCTCTTCCGCGGCGCGGCAGAGGCGCTCCTCCGCCGTCGCGACGTCTGTCCGTGCGACACCAGGCCAATAACGCTCCATCAGGAACGTCTCCTGCAGTGCGGGATCCATGTGAAGACGGTAGGCGGGCCAGGACGCGCCGTAATCGGGGAACTCCCTCGATGGTCAGACGTTCGTGGCGCCCGGGGTCGGGGTCGGCTCACGCTGGACCGACAACCGTGCCACCAGCTGTGCGCGGGAGCGGACGCCCAGCTTCCGGTAGGAGCGCGAGAGGTTCGCCTCGACCGTCTTCCTGCTCAAGGAAAGCGAGGCGGCGATCTCCGGATTGGTGTATCCCTGCGCGACCAGCGCCGCTATCCGCAGCTCGACCGGGGTCAGGTCGACCTGGGCTCCCGACCGCACCCCGATGCGCGCGATCTCCGATCGCGCCCGCTCGGCCCACAGGCCGGCGCCGAGACTCTCGAAGAGTGCGAGGGCCTGCTCGAGCGTCTCGCGAGCGACCGCTCGACGTCTCAACCTTCGCTGAACAACGCCGCGGGTCAGCAGCGTCCGGCCGAACTCGAGGGGCATCGGCAGCCGCTCATGTGCGGCCAGCGCCCGTTCGAGGGTCGCGTCTGCCTCGTCGAGGTCGTTCCTCGCCGCCTGGACCAGCGCGCGGGACCGGGCACCGGTGGCCATCGTCCAGGGTCGCTGGGTCGCTCGGGCGACCTCGTCCATCCACTCCGCGAGGTCCTCGGCCCGCGCCAGGTCCCCCAGTGCGACGAGGGCCGCGATCTCGTCGGGGACCATGTGGCAATCGCCGAACTCCCGGTTCCAGCGCGGCCGCATCAGATCGGTCGCCTCGCCCAGAGGGGCCCGGGCGGCTTCGTAGTTGCCGAGCGACAACTCGACGAACCCGAGGACATGCAGATTCTGCATCCGGAAGACCACGTCCTCCGCACGCCGCGCTTCCGCCAGACCGGCCTCAGCCATGTTCCGGGCCTCATCGACGTCGCCGAGGCACGCGCGCGCCATCGCCTCGACGTACAAAGGCGCGCCCGGTTGGTCGAGGTGCTGTCGTAGTTGGAGGCTCTCCTCGGCGTGTTCGATTGCGGTGATCCAGTCTCCGGCCCACACGTCGAGCTCGGCCAGATGAAACTGGTGCGTCGATGCCGAGTAGAGGTCGCCGGTCTCCATCGTCTCGTCGAGCAGGAATGTGAGGAGCGCCCGGGCCTCGTCATGTCCGTCGTTGTCCATCACGACCTTGGCCAGGTGACTGCGCGGGGAGGATGCCCCGGCCGAGCCGTCGAGTGCGATCGCACGCTCGAAGAGATCGCGGCGAAGGCCGCCGCCACCGCAGTAGGTCCAGTGGGCCAACTCGGCGATGGCCATGCCCAGTGCTTGGTCGTCGTCGCTGCGCTCCGCGAATTCAACGCCGAGTCCCGCGTGGTGCTCGGCAGCCGGAACGTCGCCGAGGAAGTAGGAAATCGCGCCTCTGGTCCGGTGGATCCGGCTGGCGACGGCTGCATCAGTGCCAGCATCTTGTAGCGCTCGGTCGCACAGCGCGATGCCCTGGCCAAGCGGTGTGGAGAGCTCTGCCAGCCACCGCAGCACCTCGGCTCGTCCTGGGCCCGCGGGCGCATCGGCGACGGCGCGCTCGAAGAGAGTCCGGGCGCGGGCGCTGTCACCGGCGGCCACCGCGTGCACGCCCGCCGCGGTCGCACGCCGAAAGGACGCGCCGAGATCGCCCGGAGGAGTGAATTCCAGGGCCCGCTGTGCGTAGGTTGCCGCCACGTCTGTCGCACCCCTCCGGGCCACGCGGGCGGACGCGTCGTCGAGTGCCGTGGCCAGCACCTCATCGGGTTCGGGTGACGTGAGCGCGAGGTGCCGGGCGCGCTCCTCGGGATCCCGGACGGCATCGGCCAGTTCCCGATGCACCATCCGCCGCTCCGCGGCCGTCGCCGCGTCGTACACCGTGGCAGCCATCAGCGGATGGCTGAACCTCACGGTCCCGTCGCTGGAGTCGACCACTCCGGCCATCTCCGCCCGGGCGAGGTCGCGCTCGACTGGGCGGCCCCACACCTGCTGCAGTTCCTGCACGTTCGGCGCCGCCATCGCGGCCGTGAGAAGCAGGACCCGCCGAGTGCCCTCGGGCAGGTCTTCCAGGCGCCTGCGGAGCAGATCACCGAGGTGCTCCGGCACGGGGAGGTGCCCGACGTCGGCAACCCCGCCGCGATCGATCCACGCTCGCGCGAGCTCGAGGCTGAAGAACGGATTGCCCCCCGACGTCTCGTACACCCGCACGAGCGCCGGCCGCGCGAGCGTGACGCCGAGCCGAGCGTGCACGAGCTGGTACGTCGCGCCCAGCGACATCGGCGGGACCGCGAGCCGAGTTACCGGAAAGTGCTCGAGGAGCACGTCAGCCAGCCGGTCTCGACGCCGGGTGACGACAACCGCGATCGGTTCGGCGTCGAGGCGTCGCAGCGCGAACCCGAGTGCCTGCCTGGTCGGTACGTCGAGCCACTGAGGATCATCGATGGCGACCATAGTCGGAGCTGCGCGAGCGAGCGTGCGAAGGACACCGAACAGCGCGACGGCAACGGCCCCCTGGCCAACGGCTGTGTCGGACGACCTGCGCATCAGAGCAGCATCGAGAGCCCGACGCTGGGGCTCCGGCAGCTCGGCTGCGGCCTCGTCCACCCACGAGCCCAGAAGATCGATCAGACCCGCGAATCCGATCCCGGCCTCGCTCTCGGTGGGCTGGCAGGCAAGTACCCGATACCCACGCTCGTCGGCTGCACGCACGGTCTCGCGCCACAGCCAGGACTTGCCGATGCCGGCCTCTCCCTCGATGAGGAGAGCGGTCGCATGACTGCCTGCCGCGTCCAGGAAAGCGTCGATCGACGCGAGTTCCGAATCGCGCCCGACCGTGCTCTGCGCGGTAGCCATGACACCGTCGATTGTGGTCGTCCCGAACGTGCTAGGGCAACCGCTCTCAGGACCGGGCCCAGCGGCCTAGCTGCCACGCCGAGTTCCTCGGAGTGTCTGGCGGCCACTTCGAGCTACTTCCGGAAGACGCTGCGATAGGGGAGCGGTCCGCAAACAGTCCGCAAGGAGTCCGGCCGAGACCGATGATCGCCGACGATGTCCAACAGGCCCGTGAATGCGTTTTCGAAGGTCAGACGGTGTCTTTCGGCATCAGTCTGTGATGAGCAACGACCATCGGAAACCCCGCATGATCGTTTCGCTCCACGTCTGAGTCCTGTCTTCAGGCCCTCTCTGGTATGCGGACGGCTACCTCGGGTGCTCGTACAGTCGCTGGTGCCGTGGGCTAGGTAACCACGGAGATCGTCGAGGCGAACTGCTTGAGCATCTTCTCGCTTGCCTCGGGTTCTCCCGGATTGGACCACGAGTACACGAGCACGCCCCGCCCACCGATCACAGCTGCTCCCACCGTCAGGGAGGTGGCGCCGCCTGTGCTGGCACGGTCGGACATGACAGCCACCTGCCAGGTCACGTGGTCGATGTCCATCGCGCGGTGCCGGGTCGAAGTTCCACCACGGTCGTCCACAGCATGCATCACCACATGAATGGTGGCCTCGGGAGAGGACGGGGACGGTGACGAGACGAGAAGTACTTGCCCTTGCGGGTCTCCGCCGAACCGGTCACAGTCACCACACTGGCCCTCGCGCAGACGCGTCCATGTGGTGGGGATGGCCGCTTGCATGCCGTTGTGAACATCTACGGCCTTCCACGGATCGCTTGGTGCCACAACAGGTGTTGGAGTCTCGGACGGGTCGAACGCCATGACGACGTGGAGTTTCATGCGCTGGTCGTACATGGTCATTGATGCTTGCCCGACCAGCTGCACCGGGGTGCCGTCCTCCTGAACGAGGACTCGCTGCCGCAGCGTGACAGCGTCGGCCATTCCCTTCAGGCCGAGCGCCCCGATGGCGCTGGGCCCGGAAAGCGTCCTCGTCAGTACCTGGACCGGCTGGTCGTGCCAGGTCAGGCTCTTACCCGTGCGCAGAGGTGCGGTGGAGTCGACCGTTGCCAACGACAGCGCGATGTCGCTCCCTTGACCGTCACTCGGCTGCCTTACCCAGGGGCCGTTGCTGACCTTCTGGTAGGAGACCCCCCCAACGACCACGATGGACTGGCGTCCGATGTCGGACGCCGTCATCTCCATTTCGATGTCACGACCAGCCATGTGGCCGGTCCCGCGGGCGGTCATCTCCCGACCGAGGAACTTGATCGTCATCGTCAGGTCGAAGTCGGCGTCGAAGCCCTCCTGAAGCTTCTCCGATGCGGCCGCAACGACATCCACGGAGGCGGAAGGAGAAGGTGATGCTGCACCAGTGCTCGGCGGCGAACCGCCGGAGCAGCCACCGGTGCCGACAATCAGGGCGAGCAGCACCGAGGCGGAGCAGACGGGAGAGCGTGTGAAGCGTTCTGCGATGCGGAGCATGGCGACCTCCTTCACGCATCCTCAATTCAGCAGAAGGACACCGCGTCTGCCAGGGGATTTGGTCCTGGGGTCGCGAGTCCCGCACTGCGGACCCAGGCTTTCGACGTGGAGTTTCGCTTCAGGGCCGAGTTGGAACGCTGCGCAATCTTCCGGGCACCGGAACCGACCGGATCGCGTGACATGATGCGTTGAACCGCTCCTCAGAGATTGGATGCGAATGACAATGGGACGAACTGCCGTTCGGCTGATTGCCCCGCCAGCGACGATCTTGTGCGCCGTGCTGGCCGCGGCCAGCCTTCCCCTCGCCGCCCAGGCCGTCGGTCCGGCTCGCATCGTGAGCTACGACGTCGCGCCGTCGACCATCGTTCGTGCTTCCGGTGGACCTGCGTTGAAGGCTGACTACCAATTTGAGGGAAACCTGAGGTCGTCGGTCAAGGGGGCGCCGCGGCTGCGCAATGTCGGCGATGGAAACGTCTTCCGTCGGGAGCGGGTGCCCGGCGAGGGGCGTACCCGCGTCCTGGTGTTTCCGAAAGGCAACGGCTTGAAGGTGCAGACCAAGGGTTTGATTCCCTCTACGCACTACTCGGTGGTCATGCAGTTTCGCCTGGTCACTGCGGGCAAGCCCAAGTATGCCCGCATCCTCAACCCAACTCTGCCGGCCGACGACAACGACAACGGGCTCTACCTCTACAACCGCCACCTCGTCTGGTACGACGGTGGAGACAATGCGGGGAAGCCCCGCACCGTCGCGCCGAAGAAGTACGTCGAGGTTGCGTTCACGCGCAACGCCACCGGCAAGATCCACGTCTATGTCAACGGCAAGCCCGACATCAGTTACGCCGACGGCGACGATCAGGCGGTCATTCAGAACCACCTGCTGCGGTTCTTTGTCGACAACGCGAACGATGAGGAGTCCAAAGGCGCCGTTTCCAGGATCCGGCTCTACAACGACGCGCTGGCCGCCAAGAGAGTCAAGCGGATCTACGACCAGGGACACTGAACTCTAGGGTTCCCGGCAGCTCCCAAGAGTCCTGGTCCCGCAGTTTCATCCTGGCGCTAGTAGGAACGATGAGGATGCACAGGTTCGAGCCAATTCCGTGGCTGGCTCACGCGAGGGACCAAGCCTGGAACTGCCCGATGCCCGCCACCGATGCCCTGGCCTTTCACCGCCATCTCGACGGCTATGTCCCCACACCCTTGACCGACCTGCCTGAGGTGGCCTCCCGGCTCGGTGTCGGCCGGGTACTCGCCAAAGACGAGTCGACCCGGCTCGGACTGGGGGCCTTCAAGGGGCTCGGCGCGTCCTGGGCCGTACGCATGGCCGTTTCCGACCACCATGGGAGTGCTCCGCTGACCGTGGTTGCCGCGACCGACGGAAACCACGGTCGCGCAGTTGCCCGGTTCGCCCGGAAGCTCGGGCACCGAGCTACTGTCTACATCCCGCGCGGTGTTCATCCCATCGCTGTTCAGAACATCCTCGGTGAGGGCGCCGACCTCGTCCGCGTCGATGGAACGTACGACGACGCAGTCGCCGCCGCTTGCGGAGCCGCCGAGGCAGCCGGAGCCGTCCTCGTTCAGGACACCGCATGGGATGGATATGAAGACATCCCCGCGGCCATCATCGATGGATACGACACCCTGTTCCGCGAGATAGATGACCAGCTCAATGACGTTAGCGCTGCTGGGCCGGCCCTGACTGTCGTTCCGACGGGTGTCGGCTCTCTTCTGCATGCCGCGCTCATCCATTACCGCAGCGACCGCCTTCATGCCGGCACGGCGCTCGTCAGCGTGGAACCCGATACTGCCGCCTGTGTCCAGGCCAGCCTTGCTGAGGGCACACCGGTCACCGTCGACACGGGAACAACCATCATGGCTGGCCTCAACTGCGGCACGCCTTCGTCGACTGCCTGGCCCTTCATCATCAACGGCCTCGACGCCGCAACCACCGTCAGTGACGCGGCTGCCACTGCAGCAGCACACACACTCGCCAGCTACGGCGTCGACGCCGGTCCGTGCGGTGCGGCCTCACTTGCCTCACTTGAGGCCATCCTGACCGGACGGGAGCACCCCGAGCGTCGACAACACCTCCGCCTCACCCCGGACAGCACCGTCGTCCTGCTTGTCACCGAAGGCTCATCCTCGAACCCGGTCCCGTCGTCATAGGCCAGTATCGGAGTCGAGTCAGAGGCCAAAGGTGGATCCGTGACCTACCCCAGCGTTGTTTGTGTCGGGATCCAGCCGGACCTGGCAGGGTGTGTGCGTGGCCGACTTCTCGCGCAAACCTACGCTCATCGGAGAGCTGGTAGAGCTTCGTCCGGCATCGAAGGATGACGCAGCGAGCCTTCGTGCGTTGATGGTCGACCCTGAGGTGAGTCGGCTCACCGGATCAGTTCACTCCGATGATGAGAGCTCACATGAGGGGTGGACAGTCGAGCAGCTCGAGGAGGTATACGAAGGGTGGGCTGCCGCTGATGACCGCATCGTCTGGGTGATCGTGGAACGGGCCACCGGCGAGGTTGTCGGTGAAGCAGTCCTCAACGAGCTCGACCCAGGCAATCGGTCTTGCGGCTTCCGCATCTGGATCTCCGGGGCCAGTGGGCGGGGTCTCGGCACGGAGGCCACCCGGCTGGCAGTGTTCCATGGCTTCGACGACCAACGACTGAATCGAATTGAGCTCGAGGTGTATGCCTTCAATCCTCGTGCCCGACACGTCTACGAGAAGGTGGGGTTCGCACACGAGGGCACCCGCAGAGAGGCGCTCCTCTACAACGGCGAAGGGGTCGACGCCCACATCATGTCCATGCTCAGGAGCGAGTGGCGCCCAGCGTCAGGGTGAGGGCTGTCGCGATCTCGTCCGCATGCCGCCCGAACACATCAATCATGGCTTCCGCCGCCGAGCTTCCGAGAGGCGTCAACGTCACGATGACCGTGCGGCGGTCGTCCGAACCCTGGTCATGCGTCCTCGAAACCAAACTCGCGTCTTCGAGCCGGGTGAGGACCCCGGACATCCCGCTGGGCGCGAAGTGGATCTCCTCAGCAAGCCGCCCAGGACGTTGCGCACCTCTGTCGTACAAAAGGGCCAGGGTGAAGCGATCGCTAGCCTCGTGAGGACCGAATCGTCTGAGTGCCGCAACGACGTCCTCGACGTATTCGGCTCCGGCTCGTGTCAGCTCCGCCATTGCCTCGTACGGGTCGAACGTGCCTACGTGAGTACTGCGGGCCGTATTGAGGTCGATCAGGTCGAGGATCTCTTTCACGAGTGGCTGCTCTGACTCCAAGAGGTCCGAGACGCGAGACATGAACGCACGGATCCGGCGCTGACCCGTCGGCGTGAGCCGGAGCAGCACACTGCGTGCGTCGTACGGATTCGACGTGCGAGCAGTCCATCCAGCTGACTCGAGTCGGCCAAGCGCTCGCCCTGCGGTATTTCGACCTGCGCCGGTCAGTTCGGCGAGCCGCGTGGGGGACGCAGGTCCCTCCAGGTGGATCGTCATGAGGAACTGGACGTCTCGGTTGCCGGTCCTATCAGTCCCCAGCGTGGCCGCGGCAACCTCGGTGAGGGCGATGGTGTACCGGTGTAGGAGAACCACGGCATGAGCCATTGGTTCCAGTCGCAGGTGAGGCAGTTCTCGAGGCATCAGGCCGAGGCTACCCGGGCGCGTAGCGGGAGTCAGTGACGAAGGTCCCGACCCCTCGTTGCGCGCCTCCGCGCGTCAGCTGGGACGGGGATCTAGGGTACTGATGAGTACTTCGAGCATGGGGCACTTCTACCAATGAGGTGGATGGGAGCGGGTGTGCGAGCGCGCGACGTGGGGATCGAGATCGGTACCGGCGACCCCGGTGCATGGAACGCGATCACTGATGTCGATGGGGTCGGAGTAGGCCACTGCACAGTGATTGCGGGGTCGGGAGATCTTGAAGTCGGTAGGGGACCCGTTCGCTCAGGTGTGACAGTCGTGCTCCCACACGGCGGTCGACCATCGGTAGAGCCGATCTTCGCCGGTTACCACCGGCTCAACGGGTTTGGCGAGCTCACGGGGCTCGAGTGGCTACACGAGTCGGGCATGCTCGCGAGCCCGATCGCGCTGACCAACACCAACAGCGTCGGAGTAGTCCGCGACACCATGATCGCCCGGGAGGCCGCGACTCCGGGCCGGACTCCCATCATGCTCCCCGTTGTTGGCGAGACGTGGGACGGCATCCTCAACGACATCAGCGGGCAACACATCACGTCTGATCATGTGCACGCCGCATTCGACGACGCTCACTCCGGGCCCATCGCCGAAGGGAATGTGGGCGGGGGGACGGGCCTGCAGTGCTACGGCTTCAAGGGAGGCAGCGGAACTGCGTCCCGCATCGTCCAGTGTGGGGACGCTCAGTACACGGTCGGCGTACTCGTCCAGGCCAACCATGGTGACCGTCGGCACTTCGAGGTGAACGGCGTCCCGGTCGGGCAGATCCTGGACCGACGAGCAGTTCCCGTGCCCAGCCTGCCGCCCGCTACGGCGGTCCCGGCCGGGACGGGTTCGGTTCTGGCGGTGGTCGCGACGGACGCACCCTTGCTTCCGCACCAGCTCAATCGTCTCGCCCAGCGCGCCGGGCTCGGTATCGCCAAGTTCGGAGCCAGGGGTGACAACTACTCGGGCGACTTGA
>JAHELE010000059.1 GCA_024644345.1 Actinomycetes bacterium
GCCGAACGTGAAGACCCGGTGCGGGGCAACCAGCCCGGGGAGCTGCTCGAGGAAGCTGTCGAGATCGTGCACGCCTAGTGCGACGTCGAGGGAGTGACCCGTTCCCAGCGTCGACGCTGCCTCCGACTGTCGCTCGCGGTATACCCAGAGTCGTCGGTCGACGACGGCATCGGAGCTGTCCGGCAGACGCGGCGTCCGCGCTGTCTCGACGAGCAGGTAGTAAGGCCAACGTTTGGCCACCGGGTGGGGGAGGCCGGCCAGCTCGCACACCAGCTGCATCCCGACGTCGTCGATGTACTCGGCGGCCAAGAGGTCGTCCCGAGTGGTGACAGCTGTTCGGACGTGCTCGGTGGCCTCACTGAGCGAAGAGACCCCCACCATGGTGGTGACGCGCTCGGGTGGCAACGGTTCTCGTAGGCGCAGCCGGACAGCCGTCACGACAGCCAGCGTCCCTTCGCTTCCGACCACCAGCTGCGATATGTCGTACCCCATCGAGTCCTTGGGCAGAGCACCCGTCCGGTCGATCACCGACCCATCGGCCAGGACTGCCTCAACTCCCACGACCTGCGCGCGCGTGTCACCGAACCGAACCACGCGAACACCGCCGGCGTTCGTCGCGACCGTGCCTCCGACAGTGGCTGAGTCGCGCGACGCCAGATCGATGCCGTACGTCAGACCGCTGCGCTCGGCGAGTGTGTGCACCTGAGCGATCGACAAGCCGGCGCCAACGGTGACCTGGTGGTCGTCAAGGTCGACCTCGGAGTGCGCGGTCAGGCGCCGTAGCGACAGAACCACGGTGTCCGTCCGTGCAGGAACCGAACCGCCGACCAGCCCGGTGTTACCGCCTTGCGGCACGAGCGGGAGGCCGTCGGCAGCACAGATCCGCACGACCGCCGAAACGTCCGTAGTGGTGGCCGGCCGCACGACGGCCAGGGGGTCGACCGACCACCGTCCCGTCCAGTCCGTTCCGTAGGCGCGGGTGACGTCCGGGTCGGTCAGGACGTGCTCGGCTCCGACAGCGTCCCGGAGTCGGTCCAGCGCGCTCACACTGTGCAGCGTAGCGATCACGCAGCGAGGTAGTCGGTCTGTTCTGCATTCCGTTCGGCACCGCCAAGGTGCGCGCGGCCCTCTAGGGGAGCGGCCCCCCGGGCTGCCCTGCAGCCAGTGATCGGAGCGTTTCCGGCACCACGGCGTCCGAGATAGGGCCCGAAAGTGCTGGAAGCGCTCCGATCACGTGCAGGCTGTGGACGCTGCGGGCAACGCGTGACTACTTCAGCAGGCGTGACATCCGGCGGTCGGCAAGCGGTTTGCCACCGGTCTGGCAGGTCGCGCAATACTGCAACGACGAGTCCGCGAACGACACCTCGCGGACCACATCGCCGCATTCGGGGCACTGCTGACCGGTGCGTCCGTGGACGCGCATGGCCGCTCGCTTGTCGTCCTTCAGCTCGGACGCGGGAAGCCCCATCGACCGACCGACGGCGTCGGTCAAGGTGGATCCGATGGCGTCGAACAGTCGCACGCGGGCACCTTCGTCGAGCCGCCCCGCGAGCGCAAACGGCGAGAGCCGGGCGACGTGCAGGATCTCGTCGCTGTAGGCGTTGCCGATCCCCGCGATGATCGCTTGGCTACGGAGAAATCCCTTGAGCTGCGTGCGTGCGTGCTCTTCGAGCAGCGCGTCCAGGGTCACGCGGTCGAGAGTGAGCGGATCAGGTCCAAGGCGAGCCACCCCCGGTACCTCGGACGGGTTCCACACCACGTACACGGCGAGCTTCTTGGTAGTGCCCGCCTCGGTGAAGTCCAGGCCCGACTCATCATCGAGGTGAACCCGCAGGACGATCGGTCCCTTGCCCGGTCGCAGCGGCGTAGCCGGCATCGAGTCGCGCCAGCGCACCCACCCCGCCCGGGCGAGGTGGACGACAAGATGGAGGCCGTCCACGTCGATGTCGATGAACTTGCCGTGCCGCGAGACCCCGGTGACGGTCAGGCCGCCCAGGGAGGTGACGGGTGGGTCGTAGGTCTTCAGCGCGGCGATACCGGCCACGTCGACCCGGGCCACGACGCGTCCGACCAGCCGCTCGCCGAGGAACCCGACGAGCGCTTCCACCTCGGGCATCTCGGGCACAGAGCCATTGTGCTGACGCAGCATGCGGAAATGGTTCGAAATCACCGAACCGGTGTGGCATGGCCCCGAATGGGGTTGGGTTGGCGTTTCGGCCGCAACCTACGGTACCGTAGGTTGCTGATGACGACCGACTCAGACCGCAAGCTGGCCACCCCCGCCGACCAGCTCCCTCCGGTGATCCAGGGCGGTATGGGCGTTGCTGTCTCCAGTTGGCGCCTCGCCCGCGAGGTCGCCCAGAACGGCGGGCTCGGCGTCATCAGCGGCGTCGCCTCCGACCTCCTCGTGGCCCGTTGGCTGCAGGACGGCGACCAGGGCGGTCACGTGCGGAACGCGATGGCCGACTACCCCGACCAAGACTTCGTCGCCGCCACGCTCAAGCGGTTCTACCGGCCCGACGGGCGCGAACCCGGAGCTCCGTACCGTCCCATCCCCCGGCTCGACCACCACCAGAAGATGGACGCGGTGCGCCTGGCAGTGCTCGGCGCCTTCGTTCAGGTGACGATGGCCAAGAGCGGCCACGACGGTCCGGTGGGCATCAACCTCCTCGAGAAGATCCAGCTCTGGAGCCCGGCAACTCTCTACGGCGCCATGCTCGCGAACGTCGACGTCGTTCTCGTCGGTGCCGGCCTGCCCACCCACATCCCCCGGCTGCTCGACGACTTCGCCAACGGTCGAGAGGTCTCGCTGCCGATCGACGTCGCGGGCGCCGAGTCGTCCACCGAGCTCGTCATCACCCTCGACCCGAAAGCCGTGGTCCCCCCCGCACCCGACACCCTGCCGCGACCGGTCTTCCTGGCGATCATCTCCTCGCACATCCTGGGCGCCTACCTCGCCCGCGACGACGCGACTAAGCCCGACGGCTTCGTCGTCGAGGGCCCCACCGCGGGCGGGCACAACGCCCCACCTCGGCGCAACGAGCTCGACGAGGGCGGCGAGCCGATCTACGGACCACGCGACGTCGTCGACCTCGACAAGCTGATGAAGGTGGGCCTGCCCTACTGGCTTGCCGGTGGACAAGCCGCACCCAAGCACGTAGCTGCGGCGATCGAGGGCGGCGCGCAGGGCGTCCAGGTCGGCACGGTCTTTGCGCTGTGCAACGAGTCGGGCATCTCTGAACCGCTGCGCACCGCCCTCCGCAAGTCGCTGGACGCGGGCACCGCAGAGGTCCGCACCGACCCGCGGGCCAGCCCCACCGGCTTCCCCTTCAAGGTGGTCCAGATGGCCGGCACCATCGCCGACCCCGAGGTGTCGGCCGCCCGCGGACGCATCTGTGACCTCGGCTACCTACGCACTCCTTACCTGCGTGACGACGGAACGATCGGGCAGCGTTGCCCGTCCGAGCCGGTCGACGCCTACCTCCGTAAAGGAGGAACCGTCGAAGAGACCGAGGGACGCAAGTGCCTATGCAACGGGTTGATGGCGTCGGCAGGCGTTGCGCAGATCCGCCCCGACGGGGCGGCAGAGCCACCGTTGCTCACGCTCGGCCAAGACCTCGAGGCCGTGCACGCCCTGCTCGAGATGTACCCCGACGGCTGGTCTGCCGCCGACGTCATGGGCTGGCTGTTGTCGGAGATCGAGGCGACACCGGCATCAGGCTGAGGCGGGTCGGACGAGCGCGAGCGCCACGGCCTCCTCGTAGAGCTCGTCGCGCACGTTTGGGTGCGCAGCATGGTCGATCAGGTTCAGCGCCTGCTCCTGCTGCGAGCAGCCCCAGATCGGGGCCACCCCGTGCTCGGTCACCACGGCGCTGTGCTGGAACGACGTCACCGGCTCGTCCACCAGCGGCACGATCGTCGACACGTCCGCCTTCGGGTGCCACGATCGCATGGCGATCAACGCCTGACCTCCTGGCGAGTGCAGCGCACCGACCACGAAGTCGGACTGACCGCCGAAGCCAGAGTAGATCCGGTTGCCGATCCGCGACGCGTTGGCCTGACCGAACAGGTCTACCTGCAACGCCGCGTTGACCGACACCATCAGTGGCCGGGCTGAGATGTCGGCCGGGTCGTTGGTGGTCTCGGTTCTCAGCAGCCGGACCGCCGGGTTCTCATCCACCCAGTCGTACAGCTGCTGCGAGCCGAAGACGAAGGACGCCACGACAGGTTCGTCGACGTCAAGCGCACCGCTTTCGCGCAAGGTGAGGACGCCGTCGCTCACCATCTCGGACCAGATCTTCAGCCGTCGCCGTCGAGCAACTCCAGGCAGGGAAGCATCGGGGACGGCTCCGATCCCCAGCTGGAGAGTTGCTCCATCGGCGACGCGGTGAGCGACCCGTTCACCGATCGCCCCGGACACCTCGTCGATCCGCGGCCGGGGAAGGTCGACCAGAGGTTCGTCTGCTTCGACGAGATAGTCGAAGTCGTCGGCGGGGTACTCACCGTCTCCGAATGTGTAGGGCATGAATCGGTTCACCTGTCCGATCAGCAAGCCCCCCGCTGCTCGGCACTGCTCGATAGCCGCCGGAAGCACGTTCACCTCGGCCCCGAGCGAGACCATGCCGTCGACGACCCGCGACACGTGAACCACGACCACGTCCGGACGCAGGCTCTCGCGGAACAACACCGGGACGAGGGACAATCGCGACGGGACGTAGCGCAGATGGTGGCTGTTGCGCATGCCAGGACCGACGAAGCACGTCTCGAGTTCGATGCCGTCTCGGTCAGGCATTCCCGACTGAGCATTGAGCGCCCAGAGGCGAAACTCCGGCACACCGGCGTCCAGCGCCCCGACCATCGCGCCAGGAGTCGCGTGATTTCCACTGACCACGACCCGCGGACATCCGCCCAGCGACGCGACCGCTGAAACCGCGCCTTCTGAGCTCACCCACTTCACGTGCTCACCCTAGACAAGCCGAGACTTCACCCACATGGCGGAACACAATCGCCCCCTGGGCTCCGATGACACTGGTGAACGGCGAGGCCGGTGCCACACGAGGGGGTGGCATCGACCGCGCCGTTCCTCGTTGTGGCGCCGGTACTACAGCAGACCCGGATGAGGCAGAAGGCGTAGGGGATCGACCAGATCCGGCTCACTGGAGCAATACAAGTCGTGTTCGATCACGCGCCAGCCAGCGTCCATCAGCATCGGAATCACCGGGTTGACGCCGGGAACCGAGACGAGCACGTCGTCGTCGCACCAGCGCACTGAGGCAGCCACGGCATCACATGCCACCGAAGAGTCAGCGCAGGCCAGTCGTCCGAGTGTGCTGGCGCCTCGATGATTCACGCAGCATCCGACGGCGACCGGACCAGTGCCGTCGCGAACGACGAAGATCTGGCCCTCGGGGTGACGCCACCAGTAGCTGTACTCATCGCGGCGGTCCCAACCGAGCCACTCGGCTTCGTAGCTGGCGGCTTCTTCGCCGTCACACGAGGCGACGTGCAGCTGCGCTGGCGGCAGCGCGGTGGATTGGCCATGCAGATACAGCAGCGGCCATCTCGGCGCCATCCCGGCCCGCACGTAGAGAGACAACGCGGCGGGGTGAAGTGACGAGAAGGTTTGACGTGGTGCAGACCGGCCCGTTGCCTGCCAGGCCGCATCGAGGAGTTGCCGCCCGATGTCGCGTCCCCGGAGGTCCTGGTGAAGAAAGAAGTCGCTGAGATGGTGTGCCCCGTCGACTTCGATGACCGCGGCGTACCCCACGACGATCTCCGACTCCTCGGCCACCACCACCCGCCCCCTGCGTAGCAGGTGTTGGTAGTACGCGGTGTCGAACTCAGCGCCGTCATGGGGTGGGTCAACGATGGATGCGATGTCCGACACAGCCACCAGGTCGCTGACACCTGCGGGTCGGATGTGCACGCGTGCAGCCTACGAGCGTGGGCCGTGAGCGTCAGATGGCGAGGCCCGCAACCATCATGACCGCCACAATCACCCCGAGGCCGATCCAGACAAAGAGGTCCGTACCCCCCCGCACCATCCAGCCAGCAGCATCCAGGAACCAGTTGCCTTCGAGATACCCGAGCCGGTTGCCGATCCGCCACCACGAAATGTTGATCAGCAGCACCATGGTGCCGATCACCAGGCAGTAGAGGCACACCGCGCCGATCACAAAGGACGTCTGAGCCAGGAACCACACAGTGAACGCCGCCATGAAGCCGGCGAAGAAGGTGGCGACAGCCCACCCGGCCTTCGACAACTGCGAGCCAAGTACCCCGGCGCCAGCGACTCCCAGGGTGAGCGCGAAGACGCTCAGCCCGATCGCCGAGTTGGGGATCGGACCGAAGACGCTCGACTGCCACGCGGTGAGCACGTTGCCGCATGAGAATGTGCCGTTGATGTCGCAGAGCAGGTTGGCGTCGGCGTTCTCGGCGAGCTCGACCCGCTCGACGATCTGGATGATCGTGGATGCCATCCCGACCACGGCGGCAACGACGACGACTCCGAACCAGGCGCGCGGAGTCGATGTCATCTTCTTCATGTCTCGATGATCGGCTGCCCGCCCCCCGTGGCCCATGGCCGAAGGTCCTGATCCCGCAGGCGCCCGCGTTGAGACGACCGGGTCTGAAGAAAGGGGTGGTGCGCGAGGGGGGAGTTGAACCCCCAAGCCCTTTCGGACACACGGACCTGAACCGTGCGCGTCTGCCAATTCCGCCACTCGCGCGTGCCCCAACAGGGCCCGGAAAGGCTACCACCGGACCCTGCCGCTCCCGAATCGCCGCGAACGGGTGGCCGGACGCCCCAGCCCGCGCCGATACGATCAACCCAGCGTCCTGTGCGGCGCACGGGCAGGGCCTACGCCCGGGGCCACCACGCCCGGCAACAGCGCCGGCGATCGAGCTGGGAGGTGCGGTGGGCATCCTCGACCGCTTCGAACGACGCCTCGACCGGATGGTGAACGGCGCCTTCGCCCGCGCCTTCAAGTCAGAGGTTCAACCGGTCGAGATCGCCAGCGCCCTCCAGAAGGAGTGCGACGACCATGTCGCCATCGTGGCCCGGGCCCGCACGATCGTTCCCAACGCCTTCTCGGTCGATCTGTCCTCCAGCGACTACGAGCGACTCACCATCTACCGTGAGGCGCTCTCACGCGAGCTCTCCGACGTCGTACGCGAGCATGCAGGCGTCCAGGGGTACGCCTTCGTCGGACCTCTGACGGTCGACATCCGATGCGACGACAGCCTGGAGACCGGACTGTTCCGTGTGTTTGGCGAAGCTGCTCCTGGCGAGGTTCGTCCCGACACCCATCTGCCCAAGGCGTGGCTGGACGTCTCAGGACAGCAGATCCCGCTCACCCAGGACGTGAGCGTGATCGGACGCGGAAGCGAAGCGGACGTGCGGATCAACGACCCCGGAATCTCGCGCCGGCACGCGATGCTGCGACTGCGACCGATCCCGAGCGTCGTCGACCTCGGGTCGACCAACGGCACCTTGGTCAACGACGTCCGCTCAGAGCAGGCAGACCTCAGCGACGGCGCGGTTATCACCCTCGGCAGCTCTCGCATCATTTTCCGGAACGAAGGAGGGTGATGTCCGAGCTCACCCTCACGGTCCTCCGGCTCGGCTTCCTGGTCTTGTTGTGGACGTTCGTGCTCACCCTTGCCGGGGTGATGCGGTCGGACATGTTCGGCCCCAGGGTTACCCGCAGCCGCGCTCCGAAACCACGGCAGGCGTCGACGCCCAAACCACCCAAAGGAGCAGCGGCAAAGAGCAGCCGCCGCGGAAGCGCTCGCGTGCTGACCGTGG
This sequence comes from Actinomycetes bacterium, assembly GCA_024644345.1. Taxonomy (GTDB): domain Bacteria; phylum Actinomycetota; class Actinomycetes; order JAHEKZ01; family JAHEKZ01; genus JAHEKZ01. The sequence goes on from JAHELE010000059.1 coordinate 7,808, forward strand.
TCGAGGGCTCACTTGCTGGGACATCTGTCACGTTGGGCACTGCCCCCATCACCATCGGTCGCTCGGCCGACTGCACCGTCGTCATCGACGACGACTACGCCTCCAACCATCACGCGCGCATTTCCCCCCATGAGTCCGGCTGGATCATCGAAGACCTCGGATCAACCAACGGCACGTATGTGCAGCGCACGCGCGTCGCCGGCGCCATGAGCGTCCCCTTGTCGACGCCGATCCGGATCGGCAAGACCGTGATGGAGCTTCGCAAGTGACGCGGCGAGCACGCACATGACGTTGACCCTGCGCTACGCAGCACGTTCTGATGTCGGGCTGCTGCGCGATGGGAATGAGGACAGCGGCTATGCCAGCCCCCATCTGCTTGTCGTCGCCGATGGCATGGGAGGCGCCGCGGCGGGAGAGGTGGCGAGCTCGGTGGCCGTTGCTGCACTCGCCACTCTGGACGATGGCGAGCCAAGCGGCGACCCACTCGAGGTCTTCGGCGACGCGGTTCGCCGGATCGAGGACCAGCTCGGCGGGTTGGTTGAGGCTGAGCCGCGTCTTCGTGGGATGGGAACCACGCTGACTGCTGTGGTGCACGCCGAGGGGCGGCTCGGGCTCGTCCACGTAGGCGACTCACGCGGATACCTGATGCGGGGTGGCGTCCTCGAACGCATTACCCGAGATCACACGTTGGTGCAGTCCCTGATTGATGCCGGGCGACTCAGCGAGAGCGATGCGGCGACGCACCCGCAACGCAACGTACTCACCAGGGTCCTCGACGGGGCGCACCCCACCGAGGCCGACCTCTCCATCCGAGAGATCAAAGCGGGCGACCGGATCCTGCTATGCAGCGACGGCCTTTCCGGTGTGGTCTCCAACGAGACGATCGCCGCGAGTCTGCTCGCCAACGACGACCCCCAGGACGCAGTGGACGAGCTGGTCGACCTTGCGCTTCGTGGCGGCGGTCCGGACAACATCACCTGCGTTGTGGCAGACGTCGTGGACGACGACATCGAAGCCGAAGGTGAGGATGCGCTGGTCGTTGGGGCCGTCGGTGTGCAGCGAAACTCGCGGCGCCTACGGCTTCCCGACACCCCCGCTGGTCGAGCTGCCCAACTGGCGCGCGAGGACGACGACGAACAGGGCGAGCCAAGCAGACGGCTCCGACGCCGGATGCTCGCACTGACGGCCATCGGCATGCTGCTCATCGGTCTCGTCGTCGGCGCGATAGTCGGTTGGTACACGTGGTCGCAAGGTCAGTACTTCGTGTCGACGACACCGGGGACGACCGGTGATGTGGTCGCGGTCTTCCGCGGCCCGACTGACCCGCTGTTCGGCCTCGATCTCTCCCGCCTGGTCGAGACATCGACAGTCGGCGTCGACGAGTTGCCCGAGTTCGAGCAGGAGCAAGTCGCTGACGCGATCGTGGCAAAGAACCTCGAGGACGCCCGTGACATCGTGCGGCGCCTCGATGAAGAGGCCCTGCGCTGCGCGACGAAAAATCCGCCGGCCGGATGCCCGGAGACGCCGTGAGCGCGCTCGACGTCACTACCGCTGCTGTCAGCAAGAAGTCCCCCAAGCAACGTCGGGGCACCGAGCTGTGGCTGTTGGTCTTCGCCTACGCGATCGGCGTGGCAGCGTTCGCCCAGGTTGACATCGTCCTGCTCGACCAGCTCAGCGCCGACTTCACCACGTTCGCCCTTGTCTTCGGCCTCGGGCTGGTGGCCGCCCACGTCAGCCTGCGGTGGCTGGCGCCGCACGCCGATCCCATCCTCCTGCCGACGGTCTCTCTGCTCAACGGGCTCGGCCTTGCGATGATCCATCGGCTGGACCTGGCCGAGGATCTCAACCCGACCGATCCCGACTACGTCGCCCAGCTCGGTTGGTTCGTCCTCGCGATCGGCATCTTCTTCGCGGTGCTGCTGTTCGTGCGCGACCATCGAGTGCTGCAGCGCTACACCTACACGGCAATGCTGATCGGTCTGCTCCTTCTGGTTCTGCCTCTGCTGCCCTTCATCGGGGCCGAGATCAACGGTGCCCGGATCTGGGTTCGACTCACGCTCGGGCCACGCACCTTCAGCTTCCAGCCGGCCGAGGTGGCCAAGATCGTCCTGATCGTCTTCTTCGCCGGCTACCTGGTCGTCAAGCGCGACGTGCTCGCACTGGCCCGCAGCCGGGTGTTCGGGATCGACCTGCCGCGCGGCCGTGACCTCGGCCCGATTCTGGTCGCGTGGGTTGCGTCACTGGGTGTCCTGGTGTTCCAGCAGGACCTCGGCACCTCACTGCTCTTCTTCGGACTCTTCGTCACCATGCTCTACATCGCGACCGAACGACGTTCGTGGATCTTCATCGGAGGAGTCCTCTTCGCCGCGGGCGCGTTCGCGGCATACCAGCTGTTCGACCACGTCCAGCTGCGGGTGGGCATCTGGCTCGACCCCTTCACCGACGAATCCGGCAACGGGTTCCAGCTCGCACAGAGCCTGTACGGCTTCGCCAGCGGCGGTGTGCTGGGCGTCGGTTTGGGACAAGGGCACCCAGACTTCGTCCCCTTCGCCAAGACCGACTTCATCATGTCGGCCTTCGGCGAGGAACTCGGCCTCACCGGCATCATGGCGTTGCTGGCTCTGTACGGAATCGTGATCGAGCGCGGAATGCGTACTGCCGTCGCCTGCCGAGACAGCTTCGGCAAGCTGCTTGCCGCAGGGCTTTCGGTCGCCATTGGCATCCAGGTCTTCGTCGTGGTCGGCGGTGTCATGAAGCTGATTCCGCTGACCGGCCTCACCACTCCGTTCCTCTCCTACGGCGGGTCATCGCTGGTGGCCAACTGGGCTCTGGTGGCCCTGCTCCTGCGTGTCAGTGACGCCGCTCGACGACCACCGGAGGTCACCAGGCGGGAGGCCGTCACATGAACGCGACCATCCGGCGTACCGCGGCTACACTCGGCCTCTTGATCATTGCGCTGATGATCAACGCCAACGTCATCGCCGTGATCCAGAACGACGAGTTGCGCGCTCGCGACGGAAACCGTCGACAGATCATCGACGAGTACGACCAGCAACGCGGCTCGATCCTGGTGGGCCGCAAGGCCGTGGCCAAGTCCGTGGCGACGGACGAGCGGCTGCGCTACCTCCGCGTCTACAGCGACGGACCCGCCTACGCACCCGCCACCGGCTACTACTCGGTGTACGGCGCGACCGGAATCGAAAAGGCAGAGAACGACCTGCTCGCTGGTTCGGATGACCGCTTGTTCGTCGACCGCTTGACCACGTTGTTCTCGGGGCAGCAGCAACAGGGCGGCAACGCCGTCCTCACCCTTGACGCTGACGCGCAACGCGCGGCCTTCGACGGGCTCGACGGACAGGAGGGCGCGGTTGCCGCCATCGATCCCCGCACCGGAGCGATCCTGGCGATGGCGTCGTCGCCGTCCTTCGACCCCAACCTTCTGGCATCACACGACCCCACCGAGGTCAGCGACAACTACGAGAAGATGCGGCGAGACCCCGGCGATCCGCTGCTCAACCGATCGATCCAGCAGGTCTACCCGCCAGGCTCGCTGTTCAAGGTGGTGGTGTCTGCTGCGGCCTTGAGTAGTGGCGAGTACACGCCCAACACCAAGGTGCCCGGCCCGGCGCTCCTCGACCTGCCCGATACCTCAGCGACGATCGGCAACTACTTCGACGGGTCCTGTCTCGGAGGCACCGTCACGTTGACCGAGGCGTTGGCTATCTCCTGCAACACCGCCTTCGCCAAGATCGGCCTCAAGCTCGGCGACCAAGCGATCCGCGAGCAAGCCAATCGCTTCGGATTCAATGAGCGGCTGAACGTGCCGCTCACCGTGGCCCCCAGCATCTACCCGGACGATCTCAACGCTCCCCAGACCGCGCAGTCGGCGATCGGCCAGTTCGACGTGCGGGCGACGCCACTCCAGATGGCGATGGTGGCAGCCGGGGTCGCCAACGACGGCATGGTGATGACGCCCTATCTGGTGGCCGAGGAGCGGGCGCCCGATCTGTCGGCGCTGTCGATCACCGAGCCAGAACCCCTGTCTCGCGCCGTGTCGACGCAGGTGGCCGGTGAACTGCAGGACATGATGGTTACGGTGGTCGCGAACGGCACCGGGGCAAGCGCTGCAATCCCTGGGGTCAGCGTGGGCGGAAAGACGGGCACCGCCCAAGATGGCAAGCGTCCACCACATGTCTGGTTCATGGCCTTCGCCCCCGCGGAAGATCCGCAGGTGGCGGTGGCCGTGATCGTTGAGAACGGCGGACGTCTCGGAGACGACGCTACGGGTGGAGCGGTGGCTGGACCCATCGCACGAGAAGTCATGGAGGCGGTGCTCCAGTGAGCGGCGACAGAACGAACGGCACGCTCGGCGACCGCTATGAGCTCGGCGAGCTGCTGGGTCACGGGGGCATGGCGGATGTGCGCAAGGCAACCGACCTTCGCCTCGGGCGCTCGGTAGCGGTGAAGATGCTCCGCACCGACCTCGCACGCGATGCGACCTTCCAGGCTCGGTTCCGCCGCGAAGCGCAGTCGGCCGCTTCCCTCAATGCGCCATCAGTTGTCGCCGTCTACGACACCGGCGAGGACGAGCTCGACGGCGTCCGCGTGCCTTACATCGTCATGGAGTACGTCGAGGGACAGACGCTGCGCGACGTACTGCGTCAAGGCGAGCGGCTGATGCCGAACCGCGCACTCGAGATCACTACCGGGGTGCTGAACGCTCTCGAGTACAGCCACCGACAGGGCATCATCCACCGCGACATCAAACCTGCCAACGTGATGCTGGCGACCAACGGTGACGTCAAGGTGATGGACTTTGGCATCGCCAGAGCGGTCGCCGACAGCGGTGCCACGATGACCCAGACCGCCAATGTCCTCGGGACAGCCCAGTACCTGTCGCCAGAGCAGGCCCGCGGCGAGACCGTGGACGCGCGCTCAGACGTCTACTCGGCCGGGTGTCTGCTCTACGAGCTGCTCACTGGGCGTCCCCCGTTCCAGGGCGAGTCGCCTGTGGCGGTTGCCTACCAGCACGTCCGCGAGAACCCCCTGCCCCCATCCACGCTCAACCCCGACATCGGCGCCGAGGCCGACGCCATCGTGATGAAGGCACTCACCAAGAACCCGGCAAACCGCTACCAGTCGGCCGCCGAGATGCGGGCCGATATCAATCGCGCACTCCAGGGCGCCACGGTCGTGGCGCCACCGGTCATGGCCGAACCGCCCACCCAGGCGATCGACGCGGTCGTCGTCCCTGACGACGACGAGGAGAAGAGCCGCAAGGGCGCCTACTGGGCCCTCGCCATCGGTGTGCTCCTCGCGCTGGCACTCTTGGGAGTGGGCGCCTGGGCGCTGCTCGGGGGCGACTCCAATACGGTGACCGTGCCGAACGTCGTGGGCGACAAGTTGTCGGAGGCACAGCAGACCCTTGAGGACGCCAAGTTCGTCGTCAACGTCGAGACCCAGACCAGTGATGTGAAGAAGAACACCGTCCTGACCCAAGATCCGCTCGCCGACACCGAGGCGGAAGAGGGCTCCACGGTCACTCTGGTCGTCTCGGCCGGCCCTGAGCAGGTCGAGGTTCCGGACGTGGTCGGGCTGACGCAGCAGGCCGCCATCGAGCAGGTGCAGGCCGCCGACCTCAGGGTCGAGACGCAGCCGGTCGACTCCGACCAGGCAGCGGGCACGGTGATCAGCACCGACCCCGCTGGGGGAACCCTCGTCGATGCCGGATCCACCGTCGTGCTGTCGGTGAGCACCGGTGAGGTCGAGTTGCCAAATGTCGTGGGTGACAGCGAGGCCACGGCCACCGCAACGCTCGAAGCCGCCGGATTCAACGTGACGCCGGTCTACGAAGAGACCGACCAGGAACGTCCGGGCACCGTGATCGACCAGTCGCCTGATGGTGGGACCTTGGTACGTCTCGGCACCACCATCGTGATCACGGTCGCCAAGGCACCCCCCGCGCCGTCGGACACCGCGTCTCCGAGTCCCTCTCCCAGCGACACCAAGACCAACAACGGCAACGGCGTCGGTAACCCCCCCTAATCCGGGGCCATGCCACACCGGTTCGGTCATTTCGAACCAGCGCCGCACGGGGATCCCGCATCGCGCGCCCCGCCGAATCCGCGCCATGTGAGATCGGTTTGGTCATTTCGAACCGGTGTGACATGGCCCCACTACGACGATGGGGCGACGGGGGCCAACCCGGTCGACCGCTCGACCGCGTCGGGGTCACCGCAGATCGTGAGCCAGTTGGCCAGCATCAGGTGGCCGCCTTCGGTGAGCACGGACTCGGGATGAAACTGCACACCCTCGACGGACAGCGTCTGATGCTTCATCGCCATGATCACACCGGACCCCGTCCGCCCGGTCACGTCCCACTCGGCAGGAACGGTCGCCGGCTCGACCGCCAGCGAGTGGTACCTGGTGGCCGTGAACGGGTGGGGCAGCCCCGCCAGGACGCCGACGCCCTCGTGTTCGACGAGACTGGTCTTGCCGTGCAGCAGCTCTGGCGCCCGCCCAACGGTCGCGCCGTACGCCACGGCCATCGCCTGCAGCCCGAGACAGACACCAAAGATCGGTACCCTTCCCGCCAGCTCTCGGACCAGTGGTACGCAGACGCCTGCCTCCTCGGGCGTGCCCGGCCCCGGGCTCAACAAGATGCCGTCGAACTCGGCCGCCTGGTCGAGATCGACCTCGTCGTTGCGAAGGACGGTGCAGTCGGCGTCGAGCTGGGCGAGGTACTGCACCAGGTTGTAGACGAACGAGTCATAGTTGTCGACGACCAGGACGCGGGTGCTCACGGCCGCAAGCCTAGGCCAGCGGCGGACGCCGACTCGTCAACGGTGACGTCGGTGAAAGGCAGCCGCGGCTCAACCCATGGAAAGACCCACAGGAAGAGAACTGCCACCACGCCGACGAACAGCAACAGCGCGATCACCACGCGAACGGCGGTGGGACCTGGTAGGTGACGCCAGAGCCAGGCGTACATCAGGCCCCACCCCCGAGCGCGTCGGGACGCACCCCGTTGCCCTTGCCCAGCTCGTCGACGAGCTTGGCGTGGAAGATCAGCCGCTCGTACGACGCCCATCGCGGGTTGCACGTCGTCAACGTCATCAGGGCCTTCCGAGGCTCGGCCCCCGGTTCGTTGGGAACCGGCAGGATCACGCCCACCTGGGTGGGCGGCACGATGTACTCATCGGTGACCTTGTACGTGAACCACGTCGTCCCCGTCTCCACCACGACCGCATCACCTTTGTTCAGCTGGTCGAGATAGGCGAACGGCTCTCCGTTCGTCGCGCGATGTCCGGCAACAGAGAAGTTTCCGACCTCACCGGGCATCGCCGTCTCGGGGTAGTGCCCCACACCACTGGCGAGGTCGTCGAGAGTGATTCCCTGGACGATCGGCACGCGGTAGTTCTGACCCAGCCGCGGAATCCGCAGGATCGCGAAGGCCTCACCGTCGCGGATCGTCTCGACGTCCGGCTTGGTCGGCGGCTCCTCCTGCCAGGTCTGTTCCAGCGAGTCGATCTTTCCGGCGGCCACCCGATCGGCCTGCACGTTCGTCCACACCAGCTGGTAGCCGACGAACAGCAGCACAACGACACCTGCGGTGATCAGCAGTTCGCCGACGACTCCAGTGGCGCGACGAGCCGCGCTCACTCGACCACCTGTGCATACCGAGCAGCCAGCGGCCCTTCGTACGCCGGTATCGTCACGCGGTCGGACTCACTGACGTCGAGCCGCAGACCCAGCAGATCGGCATACTGCTGGAAGAGCCCGACACGAGGAGACGCATCCAGGGCACGCTGCATCCGGTCGGGGGGGCCCACAGCGGCCACCGTATAGGGCGGTGCGTAGACCTGTCCGTGCAGCAGCAGTGTGCTGCCGACACATCGCACCGCACTCGTGGCGATGATCCGCTGGTCCATCACCGCAATGGCATCGGCGCCGCCGGCCCAGAGGGCGTTGATCACGGCCTGGACGTCTTGCTCATGCACGAGATAGTCGTCCGCCGTGAACCCCTCGCCGACTCCCGCCGCAGGGATCGGCGCGTCCGCCAGCTCGACGACAAGGCCAGGGCCCGCCACCTCGGAGATCAACGCTTCAAGCGACGGGTCGGATGCTGCCGGCGCCCGGGCTTCGGCAGCGGCCTCGAGCTGGTCCTGAAGCGCTGTGACCCGCGCGGTGTCGGACCCCACCCGCGCCTGCTCCGCCCTGATCAGGCCCACCAGGTCGGTGCGCCGGTCAGTCCGCAGGTCGTTGCCGGCCGCCAGCCGCGCCGACGTGGCCAGGAGCAGGCCGATGAGAAGCAGCATCACGGGCACCAGGACGCGCCACACCACTGTCGACCGCATAGGAACTACGCTACGGGGCAGAACCATCTGCCCGGGACCGCCGGGCGTGACCC
>JAHELE010000060.1 GCA_024644345.1 Actinomycetes bacterium
GTGGCTCATCAGTGACGAGGTTCTGCAGCCGGAACTCGACCAGGTCTCTGACCGGCCTGGCGACCGAGAAGCTTCCGTCGTGTCGATCGTCGAACCACCGCTCCACCGCTCCGGCCTCGGCCAGCTGGATAGTCCGACCGGAGTAGACCCCAGCCCTGGCGACGTCCAACGCGGCAGCAGACACGTCCGTACCGATGATCTTCACCGGGACCGGGCCGGACTCGGCAAACAGCTGCACCAGCAGCATCGCCAACGTGTACGGCTCCTCGCCAGTCGAGCACCCAGCCGACCAGATCGTGAGCGGACGTCCGGTGTTGCGGGCCCGCCGGATCAGCTCGGGAAGAACATCAGTGCGCAGCGCATCGATTTGCGGCAAGTTCCGGAAGAAGTGCGTCTCCTGGATGGTGACGGCGTCCAGGAGCTGCTGCCGTTCGGCCGCCCCTGAGAACGACTCGACGTGGGCAAGGTACGAGCCGATCGAGGAGTGGCCCGTCTTGTCCATCCTTTCGTGCAGAATCGCACTGATTGCCCCGCGCCGGCTGACGTCGAAGACCAGGCCAGCCATCCGGACCAGGGCGTCGCTGACGACGGAGTACTCGGCGTCGGAGATCACGTGCGTGCTCATCGGCTCATCTCCGCGACGTCCTCGACGGCGTGTTGCACCGCGGTCACGATGGCCTGGCCGATGGCAGGCAGCGGCAGCTCGAGGTCGACTGCGTCTACTTCTTGGGCCGCTGCCGGCATGCCCCACACGACGCTGGTCGACTCGTCCTGACCGATGGTGAAGGCGCCGATGTCGCGCAGCACCTTCAGCCCCGCCGCCCCGTCGCGCCCCATCCCGGTCAGCAGGGCGCCGACGGCGTACTGACCCGAGACCTGTGCGACCGACCGAAACGTGACGTCGACGCCAGGCACGTGGTACTGCCCGGGTGGTGGATCGGTGAGACCCACCCGGAACCCCGGACGGACCACCAAGTTCTGGTTCGCCGGTGCGAGATAGACCTGACCGGGTTGCAGTCGCTCACCCTCGACCGCCACCACGACCGGGATGGCGCATACGCCGTCCAGCCATCGTCCGAGCCCCTCGACGAATCCCTCAGCCATGTGCTGCACGACAAGAACGGCCGCCGGAAGATCTGCAGGTAGCTGGGCCAAGATCGTGGCCAGAGCGGGTGGTCCGCCGGTCGACGCCCCGATCGCCACCACGAGGGGCCCCTGCCGCTGCGGCACAGGGCGTGGACGCGCAGTGACGTGACGCCGGATCCGTTCAGGGGAGTGCGGGTTCGGGGTGCTCCGTGCCTCTTGGCGGGCGGGCGGCTCGGTGACGGCGCTGCCGTTGACGACGGGCTCGACCTGCTCGGTCAGCTCGACCGGCTGAGCCGCGGGAGTCTGCGTCGCCGGACCTCGGGACCGGCCACGCAACCGTCCCCGCGGATGCGTGATGACCCGGACCCGGCTGGCGATCTTCAGGTGACGCATCACCATGTGCGCGTACTCGGGGGAGCCGGGTGCGACGTCGAGGGCACCGACCACGTCGACGGCGCCTGCTGCGATGGCCGCCTCGGGGTGCTTGGCCGCGGGACCGATCACGACTATCGGCGTGGCCCGGTTCGCCATGATGCGTTCGATCGCTTCAAGCCCTCCTGACCAGAGGTCGAGATCGAGCAGAACCGCCGATGGACGCGACGAGACGATCAGCTCCTCGGCCGCCAACGCCTCCTGTGCGCTGCCGCAGACCACGATGCCCGGCTGGTTGAGAAGCTTCTCGAGGACCTTGATGCGGGTCTTGGTGCCAGCAACGACCGCCACCAGGACCGGAGCGCCTCTGGGAGTGCCCACGGGTCCCGGGTCATGGGTCTCGTGCGACGCCGGCACCGGTCCTCCTGCCACGGCGCGCTATCGGGTGAGAGCACCGTTTCGTGTACAGGAGTGTCGTCCGATTTCACCCCGACCTTGAGCCACTGGGCCGCCGGAGAAGGCGGTTACTGCAGCTCAAAAACCGCCGGTTCGCTGAGCACCTCGTTGTTACGGGCAACGATCTGGTAGCTGCCGGGCTCGGCACTCTGCTCAGGGGTCGGGCAGCCCTCTGCCGACTTCACCCGGGGCCAGGTGACCGTCTGAACAAAACGATCACCTGGTGCCAGGTTCGTCGGGTCTGCCGGCCCACCCGGGCTGCAGTCGTCAGACGACCAGACCTGGGCGCCCCCCGACGTCACCTTCAGCTCGTTCGAGGCCTGCCCCACTTCACGGCTGCAGGTCTTGTTCGAGACGTTCTCGACGGCGAATGTGAACGATGGGTTCTGGTCGGGCGGATAGGCCTCGGAGTCGGTGCTCACGGTCACTTCGATGGCGGAGTCAGGGCAGGCGGGTTTGAGCTTGGGCTCTTTCGTCTTCGTCTTCGACGGCGTCGGCGTGGGCGAGGAGGTGTCAGACGGCGTAGGCGTGCTGGACGTGGTGGCGACCGGTGCGGCCGAATTCTCGTCGGAGTCGTTTCCGCTGGGCCACAGCCACCAGACGAGTCCGACCACGACGAGCACAACGCCAGCCATCAGGCCACGACGCACCCAGTACACGTTGGGCGGCTGATCGCCGACGGGTCGGAGCACCACGCGTCCACCCTAGTGATCTGGACCCACGACCGGTGACCACCTGACGCGTGCCACGATGACAGCCATGTCCGTCGACCTCACCCCGGCCTCCACGCTCTCACCTTTGCTGGACGACCTGGTCGATTGGTACGACGCATCTGCCCGCTCACTGCCGTGGCGCGCCGGTGAGGACCCATGGGGAGTTCTGGTCAGCGAGATCATGCTCCAGCAGACACCCGTGGCCCGCGTAGTCCCCGTCTTCAACGAGTGGATGACTCGCTGGCCAGCTCCGGGCGATCTGGCGGCCGCGCCCGCCGGCGACGCCATCAGGGCCTGGGGGCGGCTGGGCTATCCACGGCGCGCCCTTCGGCTGCACGCAGCGGCGGTGGTCTGTCGCGAGCGCTTCTCGGGCACCGTCCCCTCCAGTGTCGACGACCTGAGGACCCTTCCCGGCGTCGGGGAGTACACGGCGGCAGCGGTGGCCGTCTTTGCCTACGGCCAGCGCCATGCGGTGCTCGACACGAACGTCAGGCGCGTGCACGCGCGATGGCTCGACGGCCGGGCCGCACCGGTCTCCACCACTGTCGTCAATGCCGACCGGCATCAGGCTCTCAGCTTGCTCCCGGTCAACCCGCGCCAGGCAGCTCGTGTGTCGATCGCGGTTATGGAGCTCGGCGCCCTGGTGTGTACCGCACGTTCCCCCAGCTGCGACCGATGTCCGCTCGCCGACGCCTGCAGGTGGCGAGCAGCCGACTATCCCCTCCCGAGTCAGCCGGCTCGGCGAGCGCAGTCGTACGACGGCACCGACCGGCAGTGCCGTGGACGCCTGCTCGCCGTCCTGCGAAGCTCCGGCTCCCCGGTCAGCAGGGGCGAGCTCGATGCAGCCTGGGACGACGACGTCCAGCGAGCCCGTGCACTCGACACCCTGATCGCGGACGGGCTCGTGGTCAGCGAGTCGTCATCGAGCTTTCGGCTTCCGGGGTAGGACTACTCCTCGGTCGCGGCCGATGGGCCGGACTCGCCGACGTCTCCGGAGTCGACGGTCTCGACCGGCGGCAGGTCAGGATGGTCGGGCAGGTCAGGCAATGCCGCCCGCGGCTCGCTCTTGAAGGTGAAGTTCGCTGCCTCACCTTCGCCCTCGACGTCGACAACAACAATCGAACCCGGCTGAAGCTCGCCGAACAGAATCTGCTCGGACAGCTGGTCCTCCAGCTCGCGTTGCATCGTGCGACGAAGTGGTCGCGCGCCGAGAACGGGGTCATAGCCCTTGTGGGCGAGCAGCTGCTTGGCCGGCGTCGTCAGCTCGATGGCCATGTCCTTGTCCTTGAGCCGCTCTTCGAGCTTGGCCGCCATCAGGTCGACGATGCTCACGATCTCGTCTTCGCTCAGCTGGTGGAAGACGATGATGTCGTCGATCCGGTTGAGGAACTCCGGCCGGAAGTTCTGCTTCAGCTCTTGCTGCACCTTCGACTTCATCGCCTCGTAGGCGGTGGTGAGGTCGTTGCCAGTCGCGAAGCCGAGGTTGACGCCCTTGGACACATCGCGGCTTCCGAGGTTGGTCGTCATGATGATGACGGTGTTCTTGAAGTCGACCGTGCGGCCCTGAGCGTCGGTGAGCCGGCCCTCCTCCAGTACCTGCAGGAGCGAGTTGAAGATGTCCGGGTGCGCCTTCTCGACCTCGTCGAAGAGCACCACCGAGAACGGCTTGCGCCGCACCTTCTCGGTGAGCTGGCCACCTTCTTCGTAACCGACGTAGCCGGGAGGCGAGCCGAAGAGCCGCGACGCCGTGTGCTTCTCACTGAACTCGGACATGTCGAGCGCGATGAGGGCGTCCTCGTCACCGAAGAGGAACTCGGTCAGGGCCTTGGACAGCTCTGTCTTTCCGACGCCGGATGGCCCGGCGAAGATGAACGACCCGGCGGGGCGCTTGGGGTCTTTCAGGCCCGCTCGAGTGCGCCGGATGGCCTTGGACAGCGCCTTGATCGCCTGCTCCTGGCCGACAACCCGCTTGTGCAGCTCTTCTTCCATCCGCATCAGCCGCTTGGCGTCGTCCTCGGACAGATCAGAGACGGGAATCCCTGTCATGAGGCCCACGACCTCGGCGATCAGCTTCTCGTCGACGTCCGGGAGCGAGTCCATGCCTCCGCTGCGCCACTCGCGCTCGCGCTGGGCGCGCTCACCGAGCAGCTGCTTCTCCTGGTCGCGCAGTGACGCGGCTTTCTCGAAGTCCTGGGCGTCGATCGCTGCCTCTTTGTCGCGGCGGACGTCACCGATGCGGTCGTCGTACTCGCGGAGGTCAGGTGGCGCTGTCATCCGGCGGATCCGTAGCCGTGACCCCGCCTCGTCGATCAGGTCGATCGCCTTGTCGGGCAGCTGCCGGTCAGAGATGTAACGGTCGGCAAGACGCGCCGCTGCCTTGATCGCCTCGTCGGTGATGTTGACGCGGTGGTGTGCCGCATAACGGTCGCGCAGACCCTGAAGAATCTCGACCGTCATGTCGACGTCAGGCGCCTGTACCTGGATCGGAGCGAAGCGACGTTCCAGCGCAGCGTCCTTCTCGACGTACTTGCGGTACTCGTCGAGGGTGGTGGCGCCAATGGTCTGCAGCTCACCACGAGCGAGCATGGGCTTGAGGATGCTGGCGGCGTCGATCGCACCCTCGGCAGCTCCGGCGCCGACAAGCGTGTGCATCTCGTCGATGAACAAGATGATGTCGCCGCGGGTGCGGATCTCCTTGAGCACCTTCTTGAGGCGCTCCTCGAAGTCACCGCGGTACCGGCTGCCAGCGACCAAGGCGCCGAGGTCGAGTGTGTACAGCTGCTTGTTCTCCAGGGTGTCCGGGACCTCGCCCTTGACGATCGCCTGCGCTAGCCCCTCGACGACCGCGGTCTTGCCGACCCCCGGCTCACCGATGAGGACCGGGTTGTTCTTGGTGCGGCGGGACAGCACCTGCATGACGCGTTCGATCTCTTTCTCGCGTCCGATGACCGGATCGAGCTTGCTCTCCCGTGCGGCCTGCGTCAGATTGCGCCCGAACTGGTCGAGCACCAGCGAAGAGGACGGAGCGTTCTCGCCCTGGGGTCCGCCTGCCGTGGCTGGCTCTTTCCCCTGGTAGCCCGACAGCAGCTGGATGACCTGCTGGCGGACGCGGTTGAGGTCGGCCCCGAGCTTGACGAGGACCTGTGCGGCGACACCCTCACCCTCGCGGATCAGCCCCAGCAGGATGTGCTCGGTACCGATGTAGTTGTGACCGAGCTGCAGGGCTTCGCGCAGCGAGAGCTCGAGGACCTTCTTCGCACGCGGGGTGAACGGGATGTGTCCCGAGGGCGCCTGCTGGCCTTGGCCGATGATCTCTTCGACCTGCTGGCGCACAGCCTCGAGCGAGATACCCAACGACTCGAGCGCCTTGGCGGCGACGCCCTCGCCCTCGTGGATCAGCCCCAGGAGGATGTGCTCGGTACCGATGTAGTTGTGGTTGAGCATGCGGGCCTCTTCTTGGGCCAGCACAACCACCCGCCGAGCGCGGTCGGTGAACCTCTCGAACATCTTCGCGTCTCCTTCTGGGTGATCCGCAGACAGCGCGGGCAGGCCCGCTTCGCCACAACTTGGCCTGCTCGAATGCTAACCCTGCGAAACGATCCGTTCTCGTTCTCCACGGCGCACCGACCAGCCCTGAGCAGTGTCTCCCCTAGAACGTCGGCTGCTGACCTGGCGTTCCGTAGGGCGAACGCCGGTTCCTACGCCATCAGCGAACGACGACCGGCCGGTCCTTGCGGCACCTGGTTGATCTAGTGCGCGGCCTCGAACTTGGCGGTGAGCTCGGCCGGAATCCTGCCGCGCTCGTTCACCGGCAGGCCCTGTTCGCGGGCCCAGGCCCGGATCTCAGCGCTCTTGCCCCCGGAGGACCCGCGGGGGCGGCGGCCGCCTGACCGGGCGGGCGCCTTGCGCGCGTGCCCCACGAACTCACCCATGGCGTTGCGGAGCCGAGCGGCGTTCGCCGTCGACAGGTCGATCTCATAGGAAGTGCCGTCGAGGGCGAACCGGACGGTCTCGTCCGCGCGACCACCATCGATGTCATCGATGAGCACAATCTGTACTTTCTGCGCCATGGGGAGGCTCCCGTTCCGTAGGTACTATTCAGACAAGAATTGCCCTGCCGCATTTACGCGCGATAATGCCCAGGGCCTCATTCATCATTTCATACGGAAGTCGCGATTTATGGACACCGTGCCACATCGAAAAACTCTGGGCGAAAATCTCAGCGGAACTGACAAAATGGCCGTATGACAGCCGGTCAGAAGCCCTCCGATCTCTCGTTCGAAATCGCGCCCTATCGTGGCCCACGTCTCCTGATTCGCCACCTGTTCGAGCTTGCGGAGGACTCGTCCAGCGCCCTCGACGACTATATGGGCGAAGGCGAGATCCTGGTCGCGTCGGACGGAAAAATGGTCCTTGGACATATCCAGATCATTACGTTGAGTGACTCTTCACCTTCGGCAGCATCTGAGATCAAGAACATGGCGGTCGTCGAGCGCTGGCAAGGCAAGGGGATCGGCAGCCGCCTGATCTCGGCGGCCATCGGCGCCGCTCGATCGGCTGGCTCTTCGACGCTCCTGGTGGCCACGGCGGCCGCCGACACAGGCAATCTCCGCTTCTACCAGAAGCAGGGCTTCCGTCTTCGCTCTGTCGAACGGGACGCGTTCACAGAAGCCAGCGGTTACCCAGACCCGATCGTCATCGACGGGATCGAACTGCTCGACCGCGTCTGGCTCGACCGACCGATCTGACCCCACGTCGGCGACGTGTTCGGCTCCTTGGGCGCGCCCCTCGCCGTCGAGCGCCCACGCAGGGAATAGGGTTTCAGTCATGACATCGGTTCGCGTCGAGGCGCTCGATCCCACGGACGCCAGAAGCCAGGCGGCGATCAACCAGTTCCTCAGCGAGATGGTCGAGCTCGTCGGGGCTGACGTCCTCGAGATCGATGTGGCGCAAGAGGCCAAAGCCGACTCCGGCCGGAGCTTCTTCCTGGTAGCGCTCGATGACCGGGACAACGTGGTGGGGTTCGGATCACTGCGCCAGGTCGGCCCCAAGATCGGCCAGATTCGGCGGCTCTGGGTCAACCCCGTCATGCGAGGGCGTGGCATCGGACGCCGCATGCTGTCGGCTCTGGAAGGAGCCGGAGCGGTGGCCGGCTTCGAGTTCACTCGGCTCGAAGTCTATGACGCCATGTCTCAGGCCATCTTGTTGTTCGAGACCAGCGGGTACGTCCACGTCGAACCGTTCGAAGAGTCGCCACCTGACCTACGCGCCTACCAGAAGCAGCTGGTCGCCGTCGCGCTCGAGGATGAACCCGCTCCTTAGAGCACCAGAAGCATCCGTGCGTTGCCCAAGGTGTTGGGCTTGACCCGCTCCAGGCCCAAGAACTCCGCGACGCCCTCGTCGTACGACTCGAGCAACTGCTCAAAGACCTCGTGTGAAACCGGGGCCCCGTCGATCTCGCTGAAGCCGTGCCGGCTGAAGAAGTCGACCTCGAAGGTCAAGCAGAAGACTCTGGCCACGCCGAGATGGCGGGCCTGTTGCAGAAGGCGCCGGAGGAGCAGGTCGCCAATGCCGCGTCCGCGATATCTTTGGTCGACTGCGAGGGTGCGGACCTCCGAGAGGTCCTCCCACAGCACGTGCAGTGCACCGCATCCGACGACGGTGCCGTCGACCTCAGCCACATAGAACTCTTGGATGTCCTCGAAGAGCGTGACCGTCGCCTTCGACAGCAAGATGCGGTCGGTCGCGTAGGTGTCGACCAGGTGGCGAATAGTTGCGACGTCCGCCGTGCGTGCCTCGCGGATGTCGACCGGGGCAGCGCTCACTCCGGTTTGACCAGCGGGAAGAGGATCGTGTCGCGCACGCCGAGCCCGGTGAGCGTCATGACCAATCGGTCGATCCCCATCCCCTGGCCGCCTGCCGGAGGCATGCCGTGTTCGAGGGCGCGCAGGAAGTCCTCATCCAGTCGCATGGCTTCGTCATCACCGGCGGCCGCGCGAGCCGCCTGGGCGACAAAACGCTGCCGTTGGTCGATCGGGTCGATGAGTTCGGAGTATCCGGTACCCATCTCTGCCCCCCAAGCGACAAGGTCCCACTTCTCGGTCAATCTCGGATCCTGGCGGTGCACCCGCGTGAGCGGCGCATTCTCCTTGGGAAAGTCCTTGTAGAAGACCGGTGTGGTGGTCTTGCTCTCCACGAGCTCGACGTAGAGCTCCTCCAGCAGCATTCCCACCGACGCGTCGGCCGGCTCCTCGATCCCGAGCCTCTCGCAGTGCGCGCGAAGCACCTCAACCGGCGTCTCCAGACCAACCTCTTCGCCAAGCGCCTCTGACAACGCACCAATCATCGTCTTGACCGGCCAGTCGCCCGAGAGATCGAACTCTTCTATGGCACCGTCCGGCCCCGCTCGTCGAGCCACGGCCTCGCCGAAGACATCAATGGCTGCGTTCTGCACCAATTGCTGGGTGAGGAGTCGCATCGTGTCGTAGTCGCCGTACGCCTCGTACATCTCGAGCATCGTGAACTCTGGGTTGTGCGAGGAGTCAGCCCCCTCGTTGCGAAAGTTACGGTTGATCTCGAAGACCCGGTCAACGCCGCCGACCAGAAGCCGCTTGAGGTACAGCTCAGGAGCGATTCGAAGATAGAGCGGCATGTCGTAGGCGTTGATATGCGTAACGAACGGCCGCGCGTTCGCGCCGCCGTGCATCACCTGAAGCATGGGGGTTTCGGCCTCGATGAAACCGTTCCCCTGCAGCGTCTCGCGCAGAGACCGCACCACACCCGACCGCAGGTAGACCATGTCGCGCGCCTCTTGGCGAACGATCAGGTCAACGTACCGTTGACGCACCCGCGCCTCTGGATCGGTGAGCCCGGCATGCTTCTCGGGTAGCGGATGCAGGCACTTGCTCGTGATCTGGAAGTCCGACGCCAAGACGCTCAGCTCACCACGCTTTGACGTGATGACCTCGCCGGTGACGCCCACGTGGTCACCCAGGTCGACGTCGTTCTTCCACCGTTCCAGGAGGTTCTGCCCACTGCCGTCGAGCGTGAGCATCACTTGCAGATCGGCGGCGGCGCCACGAAGCGTGGCAAAGATGATCTTGCCGCTCACCCGGTTCAGCACCACGCGACCGGCTACCCCCACGGTCTCCCCCGTGAAGGTGTCCGCAGCCAGATCAGCGAAGCGCGCCCGCAAGGTGAGGGCATCGGTCGTGCGCGGGTACCCGAAGGCATAGGGGTCGTTGCCTTCGGCCTGCATCCGCGCGAGCTTGTCGCGTCGTACCTGCTCCTGCTCAGACCGTTCGGCGTCGGGCATCATGCGCGCAAGGCTACCGA
The DNA here is from genome assembly GCA_024644345.1 of Actinomycetes bacterium. GTDB lineage: Bacteria > Actinomycetota > Actinomycetes > JAHEKZ01 > JAHEKZ01 > JAHEKZ01. Next base: position 9,963 of record JAHELE010000060.1, read on the forward strand.
TCCCGCACCCCCTGGTGCGCTCGCACCTGGTGGACGCCACATCGCCATCACACTGGCTCGCGGAAGCGCGACCTGTTCACCCTGATGTCGTGGCATGCCGGAGTACACGTGGCGCGGACTGTTGCATCGGACGAAGTAAAGACCCTGCACGCCCTCGGGTTCAACCGAACCCCTCGTTTGACTGGGACGGGTGGCAGCCGGTCCCCCACGGACGCGGGATTGATCGCCCCCCTGGACGTTGCAGCGTGGGTCAGTTCGTCTCGCTGGCAGCGTCCTCGCACGCCTGGCTCTGCGCCTCGATGTCGGTCTGCGCCGACTCGAGCTCGCTAACAACGTCGCTCAGCGCTCCTGCATCGAGATCTCCCGCCGCGGTCACAGCCTGGTCGACCAGGTCCAGGATCTCTTGGGTGTTGTTCGCGAGCTCCAAGCACTCGGCAGGCACTGTCACTTGCAGATCGGTGGCCGTCGACGTCGCCGTGACGGTGGACGTCGGAGCAGGCGATGCGCTCTCGGTCGCACTGTCGGAGGTGGTGTCGGATCCGTCGTCGGTGACGATCCACATCAGCCCGCCACCGAGCAGCAACCCGAGGACCAGCATCATGGCCGGGATCCAGAAGTCGAAACGGCCTTGTTCCCGCACCGTTTCGCCCGAGGGATCACCCACGGGCTCGATGGCGACCGTGTCATCGGTCCCTGACCCATTGGCCTCGTTGTCCGGTGGTGGGGTTTCCTCGGTTGGCATGGCCGCCTCACGGTAGTGGGTGGTGTCCGGTGGCGAAGAGCACCGACTAACCGCATCGACGGTACTAGAGAAAGCGATTCTGTTGAGGTAGACACAACGGGTGACGTCCACCACCTGGCAGATCAATGACCGGACCCTGCGACGGTCGGATGCCGCAGCCGCCGCCTGGGTGGTCTCGTGGCTCGTCGTGGGTCTTGCCGTGGCGTACGAGATCTGGCGGTTCACGGCACTGAGCGACAGTACAGTCGAATCAGGTCAGGCTCTGGCTCGCGCGGGCGAAGGGCTGAGCGGGCTCGCCGATGTGCCGGTGATCGGCCCGCGCACGGGCGAGCTCGGGCAGCAGGTGAGCACCACGGCGGGGCAGATCGTCACGAGCGGCCAGGAGGCCGGGGCCAGCATCCGTGGACTCAGCATTCTCATTGGCCTTGCTGTTGCACTCATTCCAGCCGGCTCCGCACTCGCGCTCTACCTGCCCTACCGGCGGCAACGGAACCGCGACACTGCTGCCATCGTCAGCGCGCTCCGCCGGGGTGGGCTGTCACCTCGCCTGGTGCGATACCTGGCTGAGCGAGCAGTGGCCAGAGTGCCGGCCGACATCTTGTTGACGGCACGTGACGAGGCGGACACGGGATCTGGTGATGAGGCTCAGGGCCTGGCGAAGGCGGAACTGACTCGTCTCGGGATCACGATGTCCCCGGCGAGCTGATCGGTGCCCACATTCACCGCTCCTCGGCGGTGGTTCCAGGCACGACCTGCTCGCGGAACGTACCCCCGCCGATACGCCGAGTGGATTCGACGGTACCGATGGCTGGTGCTGGCAGCCTGGGCGATCGCGGTGCCGTTGCTGACCTCAGCGGCCCCCTCCCTCGGAGCAGGAGGCGATCAGCTGGCAAGCGTGATTCCGCTCGACAGCCCCGCGATCCAGGCGGAGATCCGCTCGGTCGAGGAGTTCGGGTTCCCGCTGTCGAGCCGAACGGCCGTGCTGCAGCACAACCCCGACGGGTTGTCGACGTACACCAGAGCCCAGTCAGTACTGGACGCCCTCTCGGTCGACCAAGGGCCGCAGCCGTACCCGCTCCTCGGAGCAATCCCGATTCCCAATGGACCGCCGCTCTTCCGTGAGTCAGGTGAACGTGGTACCGCCGTACTCACCTACCTCTTCATGAAACCGAGCAGCGGATTCGCTCGCCAGCAGTCAGCGGCGCAGGACTACATCGACAAGTACCTCGACGGACCGAATGACAGCGTGACCGGAGTCGTCGGGTCGATCCCGGCGCGTGCTGAGCAGGCCAGCATCGTCGAGCGTTGGCTGCCGATCCTGGAGATCCTCACCGTCATCGCGATCGCGGGTCTGGTCGCAGCCAACTTCCGCTCGATCCTTGCCCCAGTTGTCGCACTTGCAGGTTCAGCTCTTGCATTCATCGTGATGGTGCGGGTGGCCGGCTTGGTCGGAGTCATTCTCGGCATTGCCGTTCCCGCCGAGCTCGAACCGTTGCTCGTCGCTCTACTCCTGGGAATCGTCACCGACTACACGATCTTCTACATCTCGGCTCTTGCTGCCAGAAAGCGGGCGGGAGACACGTGGAACGATGGCTACGTCGAGGCGATTGGATCGTTCACACCCATCATCATTGCTGCTGGTCTCACCGTCGCCGCTGGCACAGCGGCGCTGTTGGCGGCAACATCGGACTTCTTCAGGAGCTTCGGTCCACCAATGGCTCTGGCGGTCCTCGTCGGAGTATTGGTGTCGATCACGTTCGTGCCGGCACTGCTGGCAGTGCTCGGCCCTCGCGTCTTCTGGCCCAGCCGAGTGAGTCGACCCGAGGTTCCTGCCGAAGAGACGCCAGTGCCGTGGTCCGACCGCGTGGAAGCCACTCGCACCAGCTGGCTCGTCGACCGATTGACCCACAAACCCCAGGCCATCGTCGTTCTCGTGCTGTGCGCCACCGTCCTTGGGCTGATGTCCCTGCCTCTGATGAACGCACGCCTGGGTATCGGCTTCACACAGTCGTTGCCTGCCGACAACCCGGTCAAGATGACCTCGACGGTTGCCGGCGAGGCCTACGCACCTGGTATTACCTCACCCACAACGGTTCTCCTCGAGGGCGAGGGTGTGGCCTTGGAGTTCGACGCCCTGGTCGAACTCCAGCGTCGGATCGAGGCGCAGCCCGGGGTCGCCGCTGTTGTTGGACCGTCGCTCAACCTGACGCGCCGCCAGCTCGGGGTGTTCCTCTCTGACGACGACGATGCCGCACGCATGCTCGTCGTGCTGGAGAACGACCCGCTGGAAGCCTTGGCCATCGCCGATCTCGGTGACCTCGAGTCCACGTTCTCAACCCTGCTCGAGGGAACGTCGCTGGCGGGCACGACATTCAGTTTCGCGGGCGACACCGCTCTGGCCAACGGGCTCATCGACACGACATCGGACGACCTCAGACGTATCGCCTTGGCCGCCCTGGTCGTCAATCTCTTGCTCCTGGTCGGATTCCTGCGAGCTCTGGTCGCCCCGATCTACCTTCTGACCTGCAGCGCCCTGGCACTCACGGCCTCGCTGGGCATGACCACCATGGTTTTTCAGAACCTGCTGGGGTATGACGGGCTGACCTTCTACGTGCCATTCGCGGCAGCCGTGCTGCTTGTCGCGTTGGGCTCTGACTACAACATCTTCGGTGTCGGGCATGTGTGGGAGATGGCTAGTCGTCGGCCCCTCTTGGAAGCGGTCCGCATGGCAGTTCCCCAGTCGACCAGAGCGATCACTGCAGCCGGGATCACCTTGGCGGTCAGCTTTGGACTCCTCGCAGTCATCCCGCTCCGGTCGTTCCGCGAACTGGCCTTGACCATGGGGGTCGGCATCATGATCGACGTCCTGATCGTTCGGTCTCTCATGGTTCCGAGCCTGCTCACACTGGTGGGCTATGTGAGCGGATGGCCGGGCGGCCATCTCAAGAACGCCAAACGTATCGAGGAAGAGGAAGCCGCCATCTCAGAGCTCAATGCCGCCGCCATGGCCCACGTCGAGGGCTAGTCGGTGTTGCGTTCGTAGACCAGTTTGAGGCCGCGCAGAGTGAGCCAGGGATCGTGCTCGTCGATGACGTCCGACTCGTCGATAACCATCGGCGCCAGCCCACCGGTGGCGATCACCGTTACCGAAGACGGGTCGTCAGAGAGCTCGGCGGCCATCCGGTGTGCAATCCCATCGACCTGCCCCGCGAACCCGAAGAGGATGCCGGACTGAAGCGCCTCGACGGTGTTGCGCCCGATCACCGAACGTGGGCGGGCCAGCTCTACCTTGCGCAGCTGTGCTCCTCGCGCCCCGAGCGCCTCAACCGATATCTCCACACCCGGAGCTATCGCACCACCGAGATACTCGCCCTTCGCAGACACCGCGTCGAAGGTGGTAGCCGTTCCGAAGTCGACAACGATCGCCGGACCGCCGTAGATGGTTGCTGCCGCCAGCGAGTTGACGATCCGGTCGCTGCCCACCTCTTTGGGGTTGTCGGTGAGGATGGGTACTCCGGTTCTCACGCCGGGCTCGACCACCACGACCGTCTGGTCCTGGTAGTAGCGCGTGCACATCAGGCGCATCTCGTGAAGTGCTACCGGCACGGTCGAGCACAGTGCGATGCCGGTGACATCAGTCCCGCCGTCGTGCTGCGCCAGAAGCGACGTGATGAGTACGGCCAGCTCGTCTGCGGTACGCGTGTCATAGGTCGCGATCCGCCAGGTGTGATCGAGGTGGTCGCCGTCGAACAGCCCGAGAACAGTTTGGGTGTTTCCGATATCGATCGTCAGCAGCATGACTTCCTCACCTGTGTCCCGACCCGACACGCAGCCGTACGTTGTCGATCAGTCGTGTCGATCCGACGTGCGCGGCAACGAGCAGAATCGCTTGACCCGAGCCGTCCATCGCGGCAAAGCTCTCGGGATCCACCAGCACGACGTAGTCGCACTTGACACCCGATTCCGCCAGCTCAGCCTTTGCGGCCGCGACGGCGGCGGCCGCGCCGTTGGATGCGGCCGACTCCCCCGCCTCCAGGGCGCGATGAAGGGTCAGCGCTTGGGCGCGGTCGGCTTCCACCAGGTAGATGTTGCGGCTCGACAACGCCAGCCCGTCATCGTCCCGGACGGTCGGCACCTCAACCACTTCCACCGGCAGGTCGAGATCAACCACCATCTGCTTGATCAACCACAGCTGTTGAGCGTCTTTCTGTCCGAAGTACGCCCGGTGCGGAGCCGTCAGGTGCAGCAACTTGGCCACGACCGTGAGCACGCCATCAAAGTGACCCGGGCGAGCCTCCCCCTCCAAGACGTCACCCACCGGTCCCGCGGCCACGCGCACGATGGGGTCTCCAGCGGGGTAGACCTCGGACGGCCCGGGGGCAAAGAGCAGGTCGACACCCTCCGCGGTGCACAGCTCGAGGTCAGCGGCGAAGGTACGCGGATACTTGTCGAGGTCTTCGCCCGGGGCGAACTGCAGGGGGTTCAAGAAGTCGGTGACGATGACCCGCTCGTCGCGTTCACGGGCCCGCCTGATCAGCTCGGCGTGACCGGCGTGAAGCGCACCCATGGTCATCACGACGGCAATCGACTCACCAGCCTCCGTCCACCCTGCGCGCGCGGCCTCCAGTTGGCTGCGCGTGCGCGCTACGGCTGTCACTCGTCTGCCTCTGCGGCCTCGATGGCCTCAAGCACGCTGTCGCCATCGTGTGCTGCGAGCAACCCTGCGTCTACTGCTCGGCGGGTAGTGACGCGCGCCAAAGCGACATACAAGTCGGCAGTCTGCGGCGATACGTTGCCGATCTCGTCAATGTGCCTGGCGACGGTCTCGGCGTCACCACGCATGACGGGTCCAGTCAGCGCCTGGTCGCCAAGGCGCAGTGCGTTGTCGAGTGCCGCCGTGACGAGTGGCTGAAGCAATCGACCCGGGTCCGCAACACCCGATGCGGCGAGCAGGTCGGCACTGGACGCCACGAGCGTGACCATATGGTTTGCCGCATGAGCCAGGGCTGCGTGATAAAGCGGGCGGGCGCTCTCGTCGATGTGGACCGGCTCTGCCTCCATCTCGAGCACGAGCGCATCTGCGACGGGAAGGAAGGCAGCCGGAGCCGTGACGCCGAATGACGCACCCAGCAGCCGGTCGATGTCGATCGAGGTCCCCGTGAACGTCATCACCGGGTGCAGGGCCAGCGGAACGGCCCCAGCGTTCTGCGCCGGGCCGAGAACGGTGATCCCATAACGACCGCTCGAGTGGACCACCAACTGCCCCGGGCGCCATGCATCAACCGCTGCTAGCCCTTCGATCAACCCAGGCAACTGGTCATCGGGCACCGTCACCAGAACAAGGTCGGCGGCCGCGCAGACCTCGGGAGGTGACACGACACGGGCATCGGGCAACAGGGTCTCGGCCCGCGAGCGC
>JAHELE010000163.1 GCA_024644345.1 Actinomycetes bacterium
GCCCAGCTCGAGAAAGGCCGAGCCCACACGTCGGCCGGCACGGCCGGCGTCCAGGCCAGGGATTCCCGCCTCGAGCGCGCGGCCGGTCTCAGCACCCATCGGGTGGACCACCCGCGAGGCGAAGGCGAGGGCCTGCGACCACCGACCGGACACCCAGCAGGCTGCTACGCACGTCTCGACCAGGTCGGCGAGTCGCTCTGCGGACGCCGCCCATTCCAGCCACGACCCCAGGCCCGTGCGCATCGCTACCTCGGCCAGGTGGCGGTCGGTCGAGTCGACAACGGCACCCGGTTGGCGACATGCCACGCACTTCGGCTCGCACCACTGATGGACGGCCAGCATCACGTCAAGGACGGAGTCTCCGAGAAACTCCAGGCGCTGGAACTGCTTGCCTCGCCCATCGCGTACCGCTAGCAAGGTCGGTCCGTCGGGGATCTGCCCGAGGGAGCCGACGATCTGCTCGCGTTCGCCTTCGGTGATCGAGTCGCGCAGTTCAGGAGGTGGCGTGCGGGGAAGCGTCACGCCGACACCACCAGCCGACTCGAACCGTCCCGGTTGGGGATCACCGTGATGCGCTCACTGATCCGCTCCTTGAGCTCGGGGACATGGCTCACAATCCCCACCACGCGACCACTGGTGCTGAGCCCGGACAGCACACCGAGCACGTTGTCGAGCGTCTCTTCGTCGAGTGAACCGAAACCTTCGTCGACGAAGAGTGTTCCAAGGTCGACGCCCCCGGCCTCAGCCGTCACTACGTCAGCCAGCCCCAGTGCCAGCGCAAGGGAGCAGTAGAACGTCTCACCCCCGGACAGCGTTCGTGGATCACGCTCTTGGTCGCTGTGGGTGTCTCGGACCCGCAGCCCAAGACCGGAACGCCGGCTGCCCTCGCGCTCTTCGACGTGCACCAGGGTGTAGCGACCATCGCTCATGGTGGCCAGCCGTTCATTGGCCGATGCCACGACGTCCGCGAACCGTTCCCGGAGGACGAAGGTGGGCAGGCTCATCGACTTTGTGTTGTCGGGCGGGGAGCCACTGACCAGGTCGGCGAGCCGGATGAGGGAAGCGGTGCGTTCCACGGTCTGCGCCTCTGCCGCGATGGCGGACTCGACCCCGGACGCCCGCGTGACCGAAGCATTCAGTCGCTGTTGGAGCTGCGTCACCTGCCCCTGTGCCGCGTCGTGCACAGCTTGAGCGTGGATCAGGTCGTGCTCGGCGGCGGCCAGGTCGATGACCTCGTCAACGGCCACGTCAGCCAGCTCGGGAGAAGCCAGAGCCGCCTCGATCTCGGCGCGACGTCGGCGCGCACCCTCCACCTGGGCTGCGAGCTCTTGCTGCTCGTCCGCGCTGAGGCGGGCGGCCACCACGTCCTCACGAGCGGAGAACGGGGAACGGTCCAGCGCCACGTCCCACTCGGCCAGTCGTGTGTCGAGATCGGCCCGGGCCGAGTGCAGAGCCTGAGCCGACTCCGCCGCGCGCGACCACACGCCCGCCTGGTTCAGCAGCGCCGCGACACGGTCGGCGATCGATGGATGACCGTCGAGCGCTGAGGCTATCTGGCTGCGGTCGGCCTCGAGCGCCGCCGACGCCGCGGACACCTCAACGTCGAGACGCGTTGCCTCTCGGGCCAGCTCGTCTCGCATCGTGCGGTGCTCGGCCAGCGCCGCCTCGCTCGCGGTGATCTCGGTTTCGATCCGGGTGACGTCGTGTGCTGCGATCTCGAGGTCGGCCATCGCCAGGTCGGCAGTCCGCATCCGCGCCTGAGCCTCTACAAGGCTGGCACCGTCAGCGCGGCCCCGCAGCTCGGCGAGCTCGGACTCGACCCGGGCCGCCTCAGCTGATGCCAGTTCCAGAGAGCTGGTTGCCTCGGCAAGCAGACGTGCCGCTGCTTCGACATCCCGGCGGTCGACGTCGCCGGTGCGCCGGGCAGCAGGGCGGGGGTGCTCACGCGACCCGCATACCGGGCACGGCTCGTCGGCAACCAAGGAGCCGGCGAGGTGGCCGGCCATCCCATCGAGGAAGCGGGCGCGGATCTCGGTCTCTTCAGCGAGTCGTCGTTGGGCCATCAAGCGAGCGTCTTCGCGTGAGGCGCCTGCCTTGGCCACCTGGTCTTGACCGGACTGCAGAGCAGCGGCTGCCTCGAGTACAGCGGCTGCCGACGCTCGTTCGGCGGCCGCTCCGGCGTGCTCGGCGGCCAGCGCCCTGGCGGCTGCGAGCTGCTGACGCAGAGCAGAGATGGCCTGCGGGGCCAGGACGATCGCCTCGTCTGCTTCTCGGTGCTTTCGAGCAGCATCGTCGCGTTGACGAGCCAGGTCGGAAAGGCTCTGCACGCGCCTCGGAAGGACCTGTTCGACCTCGGCCAAGCCTGCGAGGCCAGCTGCGGCATCGCGCAACGCCCGCTCGTGCTGTGGCCACGTCTGCGGGTCTGCATCCGGTACCGAGACGGTGGCTCGGCGGCGTTCGAGCTCGGCAACCGCAGCCTCATGTCGGCTCTCTGCGGCTGCCAGGCCGTCCAGCATCGGCGCAAGCCGGGTCGCATCGGCCGCCAGCTGCAGGGCAGTCTTCTGCACCTCGACGTCATCACGTGAGGCGTCCCAGTTGGCCAGCTCGCCGCGAAGCGCGACCACCCGCAACCGGGCCCGATCACGTGCTTGACGTTCGGACAGACGCTGCCTGGCCTGATCGGCAAGCGCAGATGCAGCGGTCGCCCGGGACTCTGAGCTCTCGGTGTCGACACGCAGCTGAGCCACCTGTGCGGCGATCTCGGTGGCCAGTTCAGTACTGTCGCGCTGGACGAGCTCCCTCTCAGCTTCGGCGTCGAGGCCAGCGGCGCCGCAGTACGCGCGGACCGCTCCTGCGACCGCCACGTGCGCATCGACCCGCTGCTGTTTGGCCTCCTTGCGCTGCTCGACCAGGCGGTCCAGGACCGCGTCGTAGGTCTCGGTGCCGAAAAGCCGCTGCAACAGCTCGCGTCGGACCTCTGGGGTGGAGCGCAGGAAGGTGGCGAACTCGCCCTGCGGGAGGACAACGGTCTGGACGAACTGCTCCTGGCTGAGCCCGATCACCCTCCTGATCTCGGCGCCGACCTCCTCGATCCGGTTGGCGATCGGCTCGCCCTCGGCCGATGTCGCGTCACCAGGTGACGCCAGGCGCCACAGCCTGGCCGAGGCATTCTCGGTCGTCGTGCCGTCTCCGCGTCGCTTGGCCCGCTCGTACTTGGGCGCGCGCCGGATCCGGTAGGTGCCGCTGGATGTGCTGAAGTCGAGCTCGACGAAGGGTGTGGCCCCAGGGTCGGCGACATCGGAGTGCATCCGGTCGGGACTCGACGTCCGCCCCGCGACATCGCCGTACAGGGCAAAGACGATCGCGTCGATCAACGTCGACTTGCCAGCTCCGGTCGGTCCTTCGAGCAGGAACAGACCGGACGCACTGAGCTGCTCGAGGTCGACCTCGCAGACCTCAGCGAAGGGTCCGATCGCTCCGAGGGCGAGGCGGTGCAGCTGCATCAGGCGCTCCGGCCGTCGGCGAGAACTCGCTCATAGGCTGACTCGAAGGCGTCCAACTCGGCCGGGGTGATGTCTCCGCCCGTGACGTAGTGGACGAATGCCTCCGCCACTTCACTCGGGAGGCTGGGGACGGCGCTGATCCCGGTGCCTCGGTCGACCAGGGGCCCGCTTGCCGGCAGGTGCCGAACCACCAGCGCCTCGGGGAATCTCTCTCGCACCCTCGCCAACAGTGCGGCGGGGCGGGCGGCGTCGGTGACCGTCACCTGGACCCACGCCTCGGTCGCGCTGGCGTAGTCGGGTGACTCAAGGAGCTCGCTGAGCGTTCCTTCCAGCTTGGCCATGGGACGGGGTTGGTCGATCGGCAGGGGCCGCACGGAAGCGAGCCCGGCGGCCCCGAGGTCGACCAGCAGCGCCTGCTTCTGGTGATGGACCTCACTGAACGAGTAGCGCAGGGGCGAGCCGGAATAACGCATGCGATCGCCGGCCACCCGTTGGGCGCCATGGAGGTGGCCGAGGGCGACGTAGTCGACACCGGCAAAGACCTCGCTGGCCACGCTGGCGGCGCCACCCACCCGGATGTCGCGCTCACTGTCGCTGCGGGCGACCTCTTCCCCGGAGCCGGCCAGCACGAACGCGTGAGCCATGACCACGCTTCTCACGGGCGGACCTGATCGCTGACGGGACG
>JAHELE010000061.1 GCA_024644345.1 Actinomycetes bacterium
GCGGAGAGATCGAACCGGTGGCGGCGTCGATCTGCTTCTGGCCGATTCCCAGGTTCGACAGGAAGGTGTCTGCATCCTTGGTGATGGCGTCACTACTCGGGGCGTACTGAGCGACCAGCGTGGCGAACTTGGCTGCGGCGTAGACCAGGATCAGGCCGAGAGTGATCAAGATGGCGTAGGCGCCGAGCACCATGGCGGTGATGGCCAACCAGCGCGGCCAGTGCTTGCGGATCATCCAGTGCTGCAGCGGCACCATCAGGATCACGAGCATCAGCGCGAGGAACGTGGGCCCGACGATGCCCTGGAAGGCCTGGAGCCCGAACATCACGACGAAGACGCCAGCCCCGCCGAGAAGAATGATGAGGCCACGTGGGATCGACCAGTTGGTCGTGGCCGTTGGCGCGTCCGGTGTCGTCACGGGGTCTCCCAGTCCGGGGGCTCGTGTCAGGGGGTGATGTCGCCTGATCATGCCGTACCGAGGACAATCGATGTGTGACCCTCAACGGAAATGTGTCCTTCTGGTATGACGAAATCGGCCTCCCGGCGCAGCGGGCGCCCCTGCAGGGGCCCACATCGGTGGATGTGTGCATCGTGGGTGGCGGGTTCACCGGCCTCTGGTCGGCCTACTACCTCAAGCTCGCCGACCCGTCGCTCCGAGTGACGGTCGTCGAGCAACGTTTCGCCGGGTACGGAGCAAGCGGCCGCAACGGTGGCTGGCTCTTCGGCGGGATCGCCGGATCGCGACGTCGCTACGCGGCCACGCACGGACGCCAGAGCGTCATCGATCTGCAGGGTGCGATGAACGCCACGGTCGATGAGGTCATCTCGGTCGCCGAGCGTGAAGGTATCGACGCCGACATCGTGAAAGCCGGAACGCTCGAGGTGGCGTATACACCCGCCCAGCTCGAACGTCTCCGCGCTTTCGTCGAGGAGGAGCACGCGTGGGACGAGACCGACCACGTCCTGATCAGCGCGGAGGAGTCGGCCAAGCGTATCAACGTGGCCAACACACTGGGCGGTGCGTACAGCCCACACGGCGCCCGCATCCAGCCGGCCAAGTTGGTACGCGGACTGTCCGACGTGGTGGAGCGACTTGGCGTCACGATTGCCGAGGGGACGACGGTGACGGCGATCGAGCCTCACCGCGTCCGCACTGACCGTGGCGACGTCGCGGCTGACTTCGTACTGCGGGCGACCGAAGGATTCACTGCCAGCATCAAGGGACTCAGGCGTTCCTGGCTGCCGATGAACTCCTCGATGATCGTCACCGACCCGCTTCCGGAGTCCGCCTGGGACGAGATCGGTTGGCAGGGTATGGAGACGCTCGGAGACCTCGCCCATGCCTACTGCTACGTGCAACGCACGGCCGATGGCAGGATCGCAATCGGCGGACGAGGCGTGCCGTATCGCTACGGATCGCAGACCGACAACGACGGCACGACGCAGCCTCAGACCATCGAGGCGCTACGAGAGATCCTGGTGCGGCTGTTCCCTTCCACCTCCGACGTACCGATCGCGCATGCGTGGTCCGGGGTGCTGGGCGTACCACGGGACTGGTGCTCGACCGTCGGTCTCGACCGCGACACCGGGCTCGGCTGGGCAGGGGGTTACGTCGGCCACGGCGTAGCCACCACCAACCTGGCCGGCCGGACGCTGCGCGACCTCGTGCTCGGTCAGAGCACCGACCTGACGGCCTTGCCATGGGTTGGCCGAAAGGTGCGCAGCTGGGAGCCGGAGCCCTTCCGCTGGCTAGGCGTCCAGGCGATGTACGCGACCTACCGAGCCGCCGACAATCAGGAGCGCGGAGGGCGAGCGAGCACGTCACCGCTTGCCAAGGTTGCCGACAAGGTGTCCGGGCGCTTCTGACAACGGTGGGACTGGGTAGCCCCTTCGTCAGCGGGCGTCCCAGGCCTTCAAGACCTCGGCCTCGCGCTCCCGGCTCCAGCCCGTGCCGTCGGGGTTCGGGGTGGGGGTGGACCGCTCGTGCGCGAGCGTCTCACGGACGGTCTGAACCAGCGGACGGGTAGCGAATCCATGAGCGACGGCGCGCCCTGGGTCACAGCTGAGGCCGGCGTCCGCTTCTGGTGAGGGGTACCAGAGCGGAAGGTCCGCGTTTCCGACCCCCTGCTCGACGAGAAACGCCGGTGGCACAGGGACGATCTCAGTGTCGGCGGGCCCGACTGCGTCAACGATTGTCTGCAGCATCTGGGCGTAGGAGAACGGCGGCGGCGGACTCACCGTATGGAAGGTGCCGGCGTCTCCGCGCTCGAGCATCTCGAGAATCCAGCGGGCCTGGTCACGCGCGTCGATCACCTGGATCTGGTACTCACCGAGGTCTGGTGCAACAACGCGCCCTCCATCGGCGATGCGGTTGACCCAGTAGGTGAACCGGTGGGTGTAGTCGTAGGGCCCCACGACGTAGGTGGGCCTGATGACGAGCGCGTCGGAGTAGCGGTCGGCGACGGCCCGCTCGCAGAGCACCTTCAGCCCGCCGTATGTCTCACCCGTGACGTCTTCGGTGGTCGGGTCGTCGAGGGACGCGAGCTCTGCGTCCTCATTGATGGCGGGCGGGGCGGGCTCGGCGTACACCGACACTGTCGAAATGAAGGCGTGGCGTCCACCACGAGCCCCCAGGGCGTCAGCAAGCTCGTTGACCTGGCGGGGGACGTAGGCGTTCACATCGACTGTCGCATCCCATTGGTGGTCGGCGAGAAGGCCGAGATCGGTGTTCCGGTCTCCGATGATGTGCTGAGCCTGGGGGACTGCGTCTGCGTTCGTGCGTCCGCGGTGAAATACGGTGACGTCGTGCCCTCGCTCGATGGCGATCTCGGCGATGTGGAGTCCGACGAACTGGGTGCCGCCCATGATGAGCAGTCGCATGGATCCTCCGGGGTTGTCGATCCTGATGCCAGCCTCGCATACGGTTGAGGTCATGGGGACACGCACCGCTCTCGTCTTGCTCTCGTTCGCTCTCGGCATGACGCTGCTGACTGCCGGGCCGGCAGCTGGCGTCGAAGTGGCCGGTGCGCCCGTCGTCACGACCGAACTGCAGCTCACGACCGATGCCCACCGGGTCGGTCCGAACCGTCAGGTGACCCTGACGGCTCGACTTCTGACCGAGGCGGGTGAGCCGGTGGCGGGCGAGGACGTCCAGCTGCAGTACCAGCGCATCGGGCGCACCGGCTGGCGAGACGGCGACACCCTCGCGACCGCTATGGGAGGGCGGGTCGGGTGGACGGTGAACGTCACCAACTCGACCCGGTTCCGGGTCGTTCACCGTGAGTCGGTCACGGCTTCTTCGTCAACCAGCCCGGTGCGAAAGGTGTACGTCAAGCCCGTTGTCTCGGCGTCGCTCCGGCGTGACTGGGTGCGCCCCAGCGGGGTCGTGAAACTCAACGGGCGTGTGCAACCGGCCTACGCGGACGAGCGGGTCAGCCTCCAGCGCCGGGTCGACGGCCGCTGGAGGTCGGTTGCCAAGGCGCAGCAGGGCGGCCAGGGTCGATTCGTCTTTCGCATCAGCGGCATGAACTCCTACGGCCCGCAGACCTACCGCGTCGCGCTGGATGCACGGGATCGCCATCTGCCGGCCACCAGCAAGCGACTCACTCTCACCACAGTGCGCCTGGTCACCTACAACATCGAGACCCGAGGCAAGGTTCGCGGGGCGCTCGACTCGTTCAAGAAGCGCACGGCAGAGATCTACGCGGACCGACGTGGCTGGACCCGGTCGTACATCCACTTCACGCGGGTCAAGAGCGGCGGCGCCTTCTCACTGGTGCTGAGTGCCGCCCGGTTCGTTCCGACGTTCGCGCCGATCTGCTCGAGCTACTACAGCTGTCGAGCAGGTCGCTACGTAGTGATCAACGAGGACCGGTGGCGGGCGGGCACACCGTACTTCAAGAAGTCGGGCGGAAACCTCCGTCAGTACCGCGCCATGGTGGTCAACCACGAGACGGGTCACTGGCTTGGTCTGGGCCACGCCAGCTGTGGGGGGAGTGGCCAACGAGCTCCCGTCATGCAGCAGCAGTCAAAGGGTCTGAACGGCTGCACGCCGAACGCGTGGCCGCTTGGCTGGGAGATCCGCCGCGCTCGCTAGGCCTTGAACTTCTGTGCTCGCTCGTTCAGGGATATCTGGGGTCAGTATGCGCGCGGTTGCCCGCGAGGCCGGTGTGGCATTGGAGTTCGTCGCTGTGAAGAGATCGCCCTCGCGCCACCACTGCTAGAGGCCGCGCGCGATCGTCAGTAGGTCGGCGTAGACGGCGTAGGCAGTCTGGGTGAGAAGGCCGTCGCGCTCGACGATCTCGACGGTGCCTGCCATCTCGGTCTCAAGAACCAGGCAGGACGAGGTTCCCGTGACCCAGTACATCGGGTCCTGGCTACGCACCGGTGTGAGCGAGACCCGTGCTGACACTTCGCCGTCCTCATCTCGGTGGGCCTCGCCGATCAGCCGTAGCCGGCGGCCGTAGGAGAGCACCTGTGCTACGTCGTTCTGGGTGAGCCCCGCGATCGAGTCGCGAGCGATGGCCTCTGGGGTGATGTCGGCGTCCAACAGGACATTCGCCAGAGCAGCGACCTTGGCAGCAGCATCGTGTCCCTCCAGGTCATAGCTCGGGTCGGTCTCGGCAAACCCTGCTTCGATTGCCTCGGCGATCGCTTCACCCTGTGTCGCACCCTCTGCCATGGCATCGAGGACGTAGTTGCTCGTCGAGTTCAGGACGCCGCGAAAGCCAATGACGCGGTCTCCCGGAAGGCAGAACTCGGCGAGGTTGTACACCGGACAGCCGTCCATCGTCACGCCTTCGTGCCGCAGACGTCGACCCTCGTTGTCCGCTCGAGCGCGTAGTCGGCGGTAGTCCCACGCGATGGGGCCCTTGTTGACCGTCACCACATCGAGACCGGCGTCAAACGCTGCGTCTATGTGGGAGATCGCCAGCTGCCCACCCTGCGCCAGAGGGGTGGACTCCACGAGGACGTCCGCCCCGGACATCCGGATCAGGTCGGCGCCTTCTCGTTCGGGATCGGGGAACCGGTCGCCTTCGGTACGGAACTGGGCAAGCACGCTGGCAGGAGACCGACCCTCAGGGTCGACGAGGGAGCCGTGCGTTCCGGTACCGACGGCGGTGACGAGATAGCGGACGCCCTGCTCGCGTGCTAACGCGCCTTCGCGGTCGCGAACCAGCTCACAGAACCGCTGCGTGACGTGCCCGAATCCAAGAATGCAGAGCCGGACCTCGCGCACATCACCCATCGCTAGCCCTCAGCCAGCCAGTCTGCGAGGAACTGCTGTTCCTTGCCAACCAGGTAGTCGAGGTAGCCCCGTACCTGTTGTTCAATCTTCCCGCCGATGAAGGGCACTTTCACCTTGACGTGGATGCTGCAGCTGTAGCTGCAGCCGTCCGGGGTCGGATCAATCGAGTACTGCCCACCGATGTCTGCCGGCGCGGTGCCGAGGTCGGCACGCCATGACCCGCTGAGGGAGCCGCCTGGCCCGGGCTCGCGGGCCCAGGTGTCGACCTGGGTGATCTGACCGTCCCCAACCAGGCCTTTGATCGCTGATGGGATCTTGTCCATCGGGAGCTGCCGGACAGAGGTGATGATGACCTCGTCATCGGTGATCTCCGTGGTGGGGATGCCGACGCCGCCGAACCTGGCGCTGCGCGCGGCCAGGTAGTCGTGGTTACCGAGGGCGTCCAGGAGTGCGGTTGGTGGGACCGAGTAGGTGAGGGTGTGTGTCATCGAGACTCCGCGGGGATCGTGGTGACGAGCAGGCTACTCACTCGGGGGGATGGCGACGTGGCACCTCGCCTGGTGGTCGTTCACCACTCCTACCGACTGGAGGAAGGCGTACATGGTCGTAGGCCCCACGAAGGTCCATCCCCTGGACTTCAGCTCCTTCGACAGCGCCGCCGATTGTGGCGTCTTGGGGTTGTCCACCAGCCACGCCTTGGTGATCGTGCGCGGCCTGAATGCCGCGTCCGGTGCGAAGCTCCAGACGAGGTCGGTCAGGCTCTCGCCGGACGCCCGAAGGTCAGCGCATCGGCGGGCGTTGTTGATTGTCGACTCAATCTTCCCTCGGTGCCGGACGATGCCAGCATCCTGCAGCAGGCGTTCGACGTCGGGTACGTCGAACGCCGCCACCGCCTCGATGTCGAAACGGGCGAACGCGCTTCGAAAGTGCTCGCGCTTGCGAAGGATCGTGAGCCATGAGAGCCCGGACTGGAAGCCCTCCAGGCAGATCTTCTCGAAGAGCCGGGAGTCGTCGTGAACCGGTCGGCCCCACTCGTTGTCATGGTAGGTGCGGTACTCGTCGGTGCCGCCACCCCAGAAGCACCGCAGAAGTCCATCCTCGCCGCGGTCGAGAAGGTCGCCGTCAACGAGGGTCTCGGTCACCCGGCTAGTTCAGCACACCATTCGTCGTGACGAGGGCGGTGACTCCAATGATGGCGAAGGCTACGGGAGCCAAGAGCAGCAGCGCGTGGTCTCGGACCAGGGCCACGGCTGCAACCGCGGCAGAAGCAGTGGCCACGACGAGCGCCACGAGCGTTGACCCCCACAGCGTGAAGAACCACGGTGTTCCTGCGCCGGGGGAGACCAGGTGCTGGGTGATCCACGCCAACAGGGGAGCAGCCAGGGCGACAACTGACGCGACGACGAAGACCAGGGATGCACCGCGTCCGAGCGAACTGTCTGGCACCACCCAGACCTGGCGTTCGTGCGTGTGGTGTGGGTGTGTCACGTCTTGCATGCGCTGCTCCTCGGGGAAGGGGAGGTCCAGGGTCTTCAGGGTGCCCCTCGATCGACCGATGTGCACGCACCGACGCGGCGCGTCGTGCCGGGCGTCTCTAGGCTGACGATGTGACCAACTCCGGTGATCGGCAGTTGCCGCCGGGTCCGCGGGGGCCGGACATGCTGCGCAACATCGGGCTGATGCGGCGTCGACCACCCGCCTTCCTCGCCCAGTGTGCTGAGCGCTACGGACCGGTCGTGCGATTTCCCATGCCACGCAGTGAGGTGTGGCTGCTGTCCGACCCCAATGACGTGCGCCGGGTACTCCAGGGCAATCACAAGGCGTACGGCAAGCGCACCATCCAGTACGACACGTTGGCGCTCGTCACCGGAAGCGGACTTCTGGCCAGTGATGCCGATCTCTGGCGACGGATGCGTCGGGTGATGTCTCCCGGCTTCCACCACGACCTGGTGGCATCCATGGCGACGGCGGTGCATGAGGCGTGTGTGGCGTGGATGGGCAGGGTGCCCGTCGAGGGAACGGCAACGGAGCTCGACCTCGACGCGGCGATGCTCGAGCTGACGTTGGACATCGTGGCCGCGACGCTGTTGGGCGGTCCGCTCGCTGGACGTGCCGATGAACTGGTGGGGGCCGTGATGGCCGCCCTTCATGTCGTCGTGGCGAAGGCTCAGCAGCCCCTGCCAATCCCCGAGTCGTGGCCGACCCCTGGACATCGTCGTCTTCGTCGCTCGCTGTCGGTGCTGGACGCGGCCGTAGACGACGTGATCGCCACTCGTCGGGCCGGCCAGCCGGGGACCGACACGCTGTGGTTGCTCATCAGCGCACTCGATGAGGGGTTGGCCTCGGAGCAAGAGGTTCGTGACGAGGTTGTCACGCTGATCGTGGCCGGCCACGAGACGGTGGCAGCCACGCTGACCTGGTCGTGGATGCTGCTGGCGGCGCACCCGGAGGCGGAGCAGCGAGTGCATGCCGAGGTGGACGCCCTTCCCGAACCAGGATCGGAGGGATGGGACGCCGGCGTCCTTGAGTTGCTTCCCTACACACGTGCCGTCGTGGACGAGTGCCTGCGGCTCTACCCACCGGCGTGGGTGATCACCAGACGGAGCCTTGAGTCAGATGTCGTCGGTGGCTTCGAGCTGCCGCCAGGGGCGACGGTGATCCTGTCGCCATACGCGGTGCAGCGCGACGAGCGGTGGTGGCCCAGCTCCGAGGAGTTCGATCCCGAGCGCTTCTTCGGTGACCGTGCTCTGGCGGAAACGGGCAGCGGGCCGCTCACCTACTTCCCGTTCGGAGCCGGACCGCGCCTCTGCATCGGCCGGGACCTGGCGTTGATGGAGGCGCCGATGGTGATCGCCGCGGTGGCGCGGGCCCTGCGGGTGCGACCGCGACAGCCGCGTGCGATTCGTGAGGACTTCGGGGTGACCCTGCGACCCAAGGGCGGATTGCGAGCAGTCCTCACCTGGCGGCGTTAGAGATTCGCAAGGTGGTCGCCCGGCGAGCGGTCGCCGAAGTGGTACCAGACCTGGAACGGAGAGTCCGGAGCTGCCGGCTCTGTACCTGGTTCCACAACCGCCCATACGCGGTGCGCGTGCCTTCGGTTGGCTGACAGCCTGAAGTAGCCGCCACTGTCTGTTGTGCTTGCTCCAAGTACGGCCACCGAACCGTCCGGTCGGCGACCCTTGATGATGATCTCGAGGAACCGACCGGGTTCGGCGTACCCAGGGAACGCCACCATGACGCGTCCCCGGACCGAGAGTCCTCTGTTCGGTTTCTTCTTCAGATCGATCAGGTGAGCTCGAAGTGGAAAGACCGTTGAGCTCTGGGACGCGAGGTCAGGACTGCAGGTCGACGCGCGGCCAGAGCCCACATCGACATTGACTGTGTGAGGTGCGGTGGGGTCGAGGTTGTGAACCTCCAACGTGTCATCTCGGCCGCTGTAGCTGATCACGGGTTCGCTCTCGCCCTTCCGGGTTACCGACGCGGTGGCGCAGTCGAACCCGCTGGGAGTGTCCCAGCGGAGCAGCAGGCGTGTGCGGCGCACGTCGATCGCGATGATGTTCGCGTTGCTGCCGTCGAACACCGACTGGATAACCGGCAGTCGGGCCTCCCGTTCGATGACCGCCTGAGCTCCGTCGGGAAGAGGAGGGGCTCCCGATGCGATCCCGATCGACCCGTAGACCGTGTCGCTTGGGGTGCAGTGCAGGACGAACGAGGCTGCTACCGATGTCGCGAGCCCCTCGAGGTCCGTGGTGATGCTGTGGACCTTCACGTTCCCGGTGAGGTCGGGGCAGACGGACGACTGCCATTGATGGCTGTCACCAAGTCGCAGAATGTCGGATTGGGTGCCGTCTAGCTGGTAGACATTCCCCGCGACCAGGGCTGAGGGGGTCTCGATGCGTAGCACCCACATCGGGTCGTCGAACATGGCCAGGCCATCGGCGTCGCGCCGTTGGAAGGGAACGATCAGTGCGTCGGCACCTGAGTAGCCAATCCCCTCCGGGGTCATGTCCAAGATCCGACCTCCCACGAAGGGGTCGTCAGGAGCGCTGACCAGCCTCAGCGAGTCACCGACGTCGGCCGATCCGCGTGCGGAGGATGTCCCGAGGGTGGGCAAGGCGAGCGTCACCAGAACGATCGGCAGGGCCATGCGTACGGCTCCGCGTCGACGGGTCATGACTCTAGGGTCGGATCTGGGGGAGTCGCTCTTGACCAATCCGGTGACCCAGATCACGCCTGAGGCCGTTTCATCATGTGGAGTTGCTCACAAACCCCCAGGTAAGGGGCCTATTTCTCGCATCCACGTGGAGGTTTTGGCCCAGTTAGGGCACCCTGAGAGGCACATCCTGCCGCATCTCGCCGAAGAGGTCCTCATGACGATTCCCGGTCTCGCTGAAGCGCCCACGAAGAACGCCAAGCTGCTGGCCTGGGTCGAAGAGATCGCCACCCTCACCAAGCCCGACCGCGTGGAGTGGGCCGACGGCTCGCAGGAGGAGTGGGACCGCCTGACCGCCGAGCTCGTCGAGTCGGGCACGTTCGTCAAGCTGAATGAGGACAAGCGCCCGAACAGCTTCCTGGCGCGCTCGAACCCCAAGGATGTCGCCCGGGTCGAGGACCGCACCTACATCTGCTCGGAGCGCAAAGAGGACGCCGGCCCCACCAACAACTGGATGGCCCCCGACCAGATGCGTGAGACGCTGCGTCCGCTGTTCGACGGTTCGATGCGCGGCCGCACCATGTACGTCGTTCCCTTCAGCATGGGCCCGCTGGGCGGCACCATCTCTCAGCTCGGAGTAGAGATCACCGACTCCGCCTACGTGGTGGTCAACATGCGGATCATGACCCGCATGGGCACCGAGGCCCTCAAGCTGATCGGCGACGACGGTGACTTCGTCCCCGCCATTCACACGGTTGGCGCTCCGCTGGCCGACGGCGAGCAGGACGTTGCCTGGCCGTGCAGCGACACCAAGTACATCGTGCACTTCCCCGAGACTCGCGAGATCTGGTCATACGGCTCCGGATATGGCGGTAACGCCCTGCTCGGCAAGAAGTGCTTCGCGCTTCGCATCGCCTCGGTCATGGCGCGCGATGGCGGCTGGCTGGCTGAGCACATGCTGGTCCTCAAGCTCACGTCGCCCGAAGGCACCACGCACCACATCACGGCCGCCTTCCCCAGCGCCTGCGGCAAGACCAACCTCGCCATGCTGCAGCCGACCATTCCTGGGTGGAAGGTCGAGACGGTCGGCGACGACATCGCCTGGATGCGCTTCGGTGACGATGGCCGGCTGTACGCAATCAACCCCGAGGCAGGCTTCTTCGGGGTGGCGCCGGGAACGGGTGCATCGACGAACCAGAACGCCATCGACACCCTGTGGGGCAACAGCATCTTCACTAACGTCGCGCTGACCGATGACGGCGACGTGTGGTGGGAGGGACTCACCGACGAGGCCCCCGCGCACCTGATCGACTGGAAGGGCCGTGACTGGACCCCGGCGTCTGACGAACCCTCGTCGCATCCGAACAGCCGATTTACCGCGCCTGCATCGCAGTGCCCGTCCATCGCCGACAACTGGGAAGACCCCAAGGGCGTCCCGATCGACGCGATCCTCTTCGGCGGACGCCGCGCCACCAACGTCCCTCTGGTCAACGAGTCGTTCGACTGGGAGCACGGCGTATTCCTTGCCTCGACCGTCTCCAGCGAGCAGACCGCGGCCGCCGAGGGCACCGTCGGTGAACTGCGTCGTGACCCGTTCGCGATGCTGCCGTTCTGCGGCTACAACATGGCCGACTACTGGGGTCACTGGCTCAAGGTGGGCAATGCGACCAGCGCCGACAAGCTGCCCCGGATCTACCAGGTCAACTGGTTCCGCAAGGACGCGGCTGGCAAGTTCCTCTGGCCCGGGTTCGGCGAGAACAGCCGGGTCCTCGACTGGGTGATTCGCCGCCTTGACGGGGGTGCTGGTGCCATTGAGACGCCGATCGGGAAGCTGCCAGCCGAGGGCTCGATGAACCTCGACGGGCTCAACCTCAGCGACGAGCAAGTTGCTGAGCTCTTCGCCGTCGAGCCGAAGACCTGGATCGACGAGGCTGAGCTCACCGAGCAGTACTACACCAAGTTCGGTGACCACGTCCCCGCCGCTCTCCAGGGTCAACTCGCCGCACTGCGTGAGCGTCTTGAGGCAGCGCAGCAGGCCTAAGCCTTAATGGATCTTCACCAGCACTAGGCGGGACCGCGCTCGATCGGGCAGGTCATGCAGCGGGGACCACCGCGTCCCCGACCGAGCTCGCTTCCGGCCGAGGCAATGACCTCGATGCCGTGATCCTCGAGGTACCGGTTCGTCGTCGTATTGCGCTCGTAGCCCACCACGACTCCCGGTGAGATGGCCAAGAAGTTGTTGCCGTCGTCCCACTGCTCTCGCTCGGCGGCCCGGATGTCCTGGGTCACTGACAGGACCCGGACGCTGTCGATCTCGAGGGCGTCTGCAACAGCAGACCAGAGGTCGTCGTTCTGCACGATCGTCATTGCGCCGTCGTGTCCCGGAGTGATGGTGTAGCTGCGCATTTCCTCGGGCAGGTACGGGTACGTGATGAACGTGGTCGCATCGAGCATTGTCATCGCGGTGTCGAGGTGCATGAAAGCTCGAGTCTTCGGCAGCTCAACGGCGATGACGCGCGTGACATCGCCGCCGCTGCGACTGAAGTAGTTGGACGCAAGAATCTCGGCCCCTTGGGGCGTGGTGCGCTCGCTGAGGCCGATCATGACGGTGCCGTTGCCGATCACCAGGATGTCGCCACCTTCACAGGTGGCTGGGTCGTGTACCTCGTCGTCATCGCCGTAGTACATGACGATGTTGTCCTTCGCTGCGGCGAACATCGGATGGAAGTTGTAGATCAACCGCGAATGGATGGCCTCACGTTTGCGTGCAGCCTTGGCCATGGGGTTGACCGACAGCCCCCCGTAGACCCATGCCGAGTTGTCGCGCTGGAACAGGTGATTGGGCAGTGGGGCGAGCACAAAGTCTTCATCGTCGAGCAGACGCCACAACAGGCTCGGCCACTCAGGCGCCGGCAGATCCTTCTTCAGGATGCCACCGATCATGAAGTCGGCGAGATCCTGCGGCTCTGTGTCAGCAATGAGCTTGCGCAACGGACTGACCAAGGTTGGCCCCATCGTCTCTTCATGGACGACGCGCTCGAGCAAGAACTCGCGAGCGTCCGCCTGCTGCAGGGCCTGGCCCAGAAGCTCGTTGAAGTAGTAGACCGTGGTGCCACGCGAGCGCAGCGACTCGGTGAAGGCATCGTGCTCTTCGACGGCCCGCTCCTTCCACAGCACGTCGTCGAAGAGCAGGCTGTGGACGTTGCTCGGGGTCAGACGAGCCAGCTCGAGACCGGGCCGATGCACGATCACCTGACGCAGCTGTCCGACCTCGGACTCAACGCGGAACACCATGGAGCCTCCCTCGACTGCGAGGGAGCCTACGGGGTCGAGGGCTCTGCGTCCCACAGGAAGTCCGGTGGGCCTGGGGAGCATGCCTCCTTGGCGGTGGACCGAAGTTCGTCGAGGACATCTGCATACGCCGGGTCATTGACCCGGTTGTCGAGCTCGGCTGGGTCGTCCTCGTAGTCGTAGAGCTCTTCGCCAGCCCCGTCGCTGTAGCGGGCATAGAGGTAGCGCTCGGTGCGCCATCCGCAGTACGCGGGCCGGACGAAGTCGGCCTTGATGGTCTCGATTCCCTCCACGACCGAGCCAGTGCGGGGTGCATCGGTGAGGTAGCTGAGGCCCTCGGTCGCCATGCTCGCGCCGGCCGCGTCGATGATGGTCGCTGTGACGTCTTGAATGGTGAAGACACGGTTGTCGAGCTGTGCGGGGTCGATGACGCCGTCCCATCGCATGAGGAGTGGAATCTCGGTCGCTCCCTCGTAAGGGACGTACTTGCCGAGGAGGCGGTGGTCTCCGTTCATCAAGGCGTTGTCGGAAAGAAAGATAAAGAGCGTGTTCGCGGCTCGTTCCTCACCAAGGGTTGCGTAGATATTGTGCACCGCCTCGTCAATCGAGATCAGGGCTTGGTGCTGTTTGCGGATCATCGTGCGCAACTTGCGTTTTGGCAGCGGAAGCAGAGCTTGCATGAACTCGGGCTTGTCAGACATGTCCGCCTCGTTGACCGGCGACGTCAGACGTTCCTTCGGCCACACGCCTATGTGTCGTGGCGCCGCCGTGGACGGGGCGTGCGGGCCAAAGGGGGCATAGACCAGGAACAGTGGAGCAGCAGGGTCAGCCACTGCGATGAAGTCCTGCGCCTTGGCCGCTATGACGTCTGTGCTGTAGTCGGTCGCCAACTTCGCATACACCTCGGGGGGCTTTGTCCCAAGAATCGAGTAGTTGTAGTAGGAGCCGCCACCGCCATTAGGTCCGCGCATCGCGGCGAAGGAGTCCCACCCAGCTGGCACGGTCGGGTCCGCCTGCATCGACCATCCGTTGAGGTACTTGCCGAAGAACCCGGTCTGGTAGCCAACGTCGTCCAGCGCGGTGGCCAACGTGTTCGACTCGCTGTTGGCGAAGGCGCTCCAGCCGCCGAGCGGCCCACTATTGGCCCACACCCCGTTTGTGTGCGAGTACGTGCCAGCCAGCAGGGCGGCGCGCGCAGGGCAACACAGAGACGTGGGGCTGAGCCCATTGTCGAATGCGACGCCGTTGTCGGCGATGAGTGCCTGAGTCAGCGGCATGGCGTCCAGCATGTCTGCGCCTTGGTCGTCGGTCATCACCACGACGATGTTGGGTGACGCACCTTCGGCGGCCACGACCGCGCCGCTGGCAGTCGTTGGGGAGGCCGCGAGCGGCATGAGCGACGCCGCGGCGACGAGCGACGCAGCGGCACAGACTCGTGAGCGCCGATCCCCCATGCCGCGAATGTATCGGGCATTGGGTCACAAACCCCTGAAGGCTTGGCCTACTGCGCGTCGGCAGGTTGCTTGTCGGCCTTCTGCTCGGCTTGTTGCTCGGCCACCTTCTTGTGCACCTCGGCCATGTCGAGCTCTTTTACGGCGCTGAGGACCTTCTCGAGCTCAGGCGCCGGCAGCGCGCCGGCCTCGCCGAAGACGAGAACCTTCTCGCGGAACGCGACGAGCGTCGGGATGGACGTGATCCCAAACATGCCCGCCAGCTCTTGCTGGTCTTCGGTGTCGACCTTGGCGAAGACGACGTCCTCGTGCGTCTCACTGGCACTTTCATAGACCGGACCGAAGGCACGGCAGGGCCCGCACCAGGCAGCCCAGAAGTCGATGAAGACGATGTCGTTTCCGCCGATGGTCTCGGCGAAGTTCTCCTTGGTCAGTGTCAGCGTGGCCACTGGGGCTCCCTCAGTCGAATGCGGATTGCGTGGTGCTCAGTTCGGTTGCTCGTTCCAACAATACCCCCTAGGGTATTATTCCATGGACATCTCGCTCAAGACATACGTGTCAGGCCCGTTCGACGACGTCGTCTCCCGCACCCGCGCCGCCCTTGCTGAGCAGGGGTTCGGTGTGCTGACCGAGATCGATGTCCAGGCCACGATGAAGGCCAAGCTCGACGAAGAGGTAGGCCCGTTCCTCATTCTGGGTGCCTGCAACCCTCCCCTCGCCTTTCGGGCGATCAGCGCCCAGGCGTCGATCGGTGTCCTTCTGCCGTGCAACGTCGTCGTGCGCCAGGATGGGGACGAAATCCTCGTTGAGGCCGTCGACCCGATGGGAATGATGAGTGTCGCCGGCGATGACGCGCTGGACGCGGTCGCCACCGACGCAGCCCAACGGCTGGGCACGGCACTCGACTCGTTGACGGCCGCTTGAGCGAAGGGCTGGAGCGCTCGGGCGTTCTGGGCGAGGATGGCGCCATGGACGAACCGACTGTGGACGATGCCGGGGTCGAGCAGACCCTGACTGGTCGTCTGCTGGTGGCGTCGCCCGAGCTCGGTGATCCCCACTTCGCCCGCACCGTGGTGCTGCTCGTCGACCACGACGAAAGCGGTGCGCTCGGGGTCGTGCTGAACCGGCCTTCAACGACCGACGTCAGTGAGATCCTGCCCGACTGGCATCTGTACGCCACTCCTCCTCAGGTTGTCTTTCAAGGTGGTCCGGTGGGGCGCGACAGCGCCCTGGCACTGGCCGCCCGCTTGGGCGGCAAGGGTGAGGAGGACGAACCGCTCGGTTTCCGACATGTGTACGGCGGGATCGGTCTTGTCGACCTCGACTCGCCGGCAGAGCTGGTGGCGGGACTCGTGACGTCGATGCGGGTCTTTGCCGGATACGCCGGGTGGGGGTCGGACCAGCTGGAAGCGGAAATCGACGAGGGATCGTGGTTTGTCGTCAACGCCGAACCAGGAGACCTGTCCGACGACGACCCAGAGCGGCTCTGGGAGCGGGTACTGCGACGGCAACCGCCCCCTCTGGCGATCGTGGCCACCTTTCCCGATGACCCCTCCCTCAACTGAGGTTTACACTTACCTCTCGTGACCACAGACCCCCTCGGGCCAGATCCCGACGACGGCGGCCTCGGCACCCTCCTCGAGGAGCGAGCCGAGCCGGCTGAGACCGAGCCAGGCGACCACGAGCGTTTCGCCCACTAC